>DATAKF010000042.1:0-9816 GCA_036261775.1 Polyangiaceae bacterium
TGAATCTGTGCACGTCCGCAATCGTGCTCACGATCGTGATCGAGCGCTTCGTGTTCCAGATGACTCGCTACCGCGTTAACTCGAAAGAGTTTTTCGCTCAGGTGAAGAAGCTGGTTTCGGCCGGTAACATCGACCGAGCAATCAAGCTTTGCGAGGCGGATGACTACCCCATCCTGCAGCTCGTGAAGTCTGGTCTGACCCACGCCAACAAGGGTCCGGACGAGATTGACGCCTCGCTCAGCGAAAAGCTCGCCGAGCTGAAGCCTCAATCTGAGAAGCGCATCGGTGCGCTGTGGTCGCTAGCCAACATCGCCACCTTGATCGGTCTGCTGGGCACCGTGTCCGGCCTCATCGCCACGTTCGGCTCCATCGCCGCTCCGGGTCTGAGTCAGTCCGACAAGCAGCGCATGCTGTCGAACGGTATCGCCGAAGCCATGTACAACACGGCGCTCGGTCTGGGCATCGCCGTGTTCTGCATGATCACGCACATCATCTTGCACACGCGTGCCAAGACGATTCAGCACGACCTGGAGGGCACCATGGAGCGCACCTTCAACCTGCTGACCATCTCCAAGACCGGGCAGTACTGAGGGCTCGGTAAGGAACCATGTCCCTCAGCGCATCCCAGCGCAGCAAGATCCGGCGACTCAGCCAACCCAAGGAGCTTGCGCCCGACGAAGAGGGCGGCGAGCTCAACATCGTTCCGTTCCTCGACATCGTGATGAACATTCTGATCTTCGTGCTCGCAACGGTGGCGGTCACCTTCACCGCCACCATCGACACGAGCCCGCCGGCGAGCAAGAGCGCCGGCGTGCGATCGGAAGTTCCTCAACAAGCGCTGAACCTCTCGGTGCTGATCGCGACGGAGGGGTTCTCCCTCAAGGCCTCCGGCGGCAACATCGCGCCGGGCTGTCGGGATATCGGCGCGGGCATCGCGGTGCCCAAGGCGAACGGAAATTACGACTTCACTGCGTTGAGGCAGTGCGCCGCTCACCTGAAGGGCGCCAACTCGGCGTTCGCAGAGGAGACGCAAGCGACCATCAGCGCCAACCCCGGCGTTGATTTTCAAACGGTCGTGAGCGTGATGGACGCCCTGCGTGAAACGCCTACGGGCGACGAGTTGTTCGAAAATATCCAGTTCGGAGTCGCGCGATGAGTCAGCCGCAAGGTCCCGGAGGAGGCGCGCCGGCGCCCAAACAGGCGAACATCGTCCGGTACAAGGCCGAGCTTCGCAAAGCCATCCGGCGCAACGCGCATGATCCGGAAATCAACTTCCTGAACATCACCGCGATGCTCGACATCATGACCATCATCCTCGTCTTCCTCTTGAAGACGCTGGGTGAGTCGAGCGCCGCGGTGCCGCAGAGCGACGATCTGCGTTTGCCCAATTCAGTGATGAAGAAGGCACCCTCGCAAGAGGGCGTGCTCGTCACGGTCTCCAAGACGCAAATCTTGGTGGGTGACGAGAAGATCTTGGGTCTGCCGGGTCGTGAGTCGCTGGTGCAGGCCGGGGTGGACGCGCGCTACAAGCGCAGCGGCCCGAACGACCTGTTCATCGTTCCGCTCGGCAACGCGCTGATGGCGGCTCGCAAGACCGACGTCGCGGTGCGCCGCGCCAAGGGTCTCGATCCGTCCTCGTCGGAGGCCATCGTCATCGTGGACAAGGGCACCCCGTACCGCCTGCTGATGGAAGTGCTCTTCACCCTGGGTCAGAGCGAGTACGGCAAGTACCACCTCATGACCATCCAATCGAAGAAGCTGGGCGGCTAAACACAAGGCCACCGGGCCTGGGTCGAGGGCGTTCGGGCTATCCGGACGCCCTTTTCGCTTTTGTGGCTCGCCTCCCCGCCCCCCTGTTTCTCGCCCTTGCCCTGGGGCCGAATGGCGTGGTACGACGCGGGCGTCTCATCGAGGCTAACTCCTGAGGGAGTGCCGAGAGCCACCGGTGGCCCTGCCGCCGGGCGCTGCTCCGCGAAGCCAGTGATGGTGGGTCGAGACCTGCGGGCACATCGAAGCGCGGTCCACTCACAAAGTCCCTGAGTCCAGCGGCAGCAGGTGTCCAGCAGCAGGGCACCGCCATGGCCCGAGGACTCGTGAGTCGAGCCGAAGACGGCGTGGTTGCGCGGAGGGCGCAACGCCGGCCTTAGGCCAAGCCCCACCACCCCACCCGTGACTCAGCTCGCGCTCCTGCTCGCTCTCAGCCTCATCGGCGTCGTTCTGTCGTTCGGTTTCGGGCGGCTGGAGGTGAAGCGCGGTCAGGTTTCGGCGACCGTGAAACGCGCTGAGGGGGCGCTCGAGCGAGCCGGCGTGGCGGTCCTTCGCCTGGGCGCTGCGCGTGGCCTGGCCCTCGCGGTCGTGCCGGCGCTGGGCCTCGCGACCTTCGCGCTGCTCGGCGGCGAGCGCGGCAGCGTTCCCGCGGTCGGTCGCGCGGCGTTCCTCGTCGTTGCCGTGCTGGCGGGCGCGGCCTCGGCCTTGGTTCAGGCGCGCCTCGCGCTGGGCCTGGGTACGCGGGCCGCCTCCGCCGCCGCAGGCGCCGTGGCTCGCGGCAGCGCGCGCGCAATGCGCCCGCTGATCCGCGCGGCGGCGGCCGTGGCCATCTTTGGTGAAGGCTTCGGCGTGCTGGGCGTCGCCGCCGCATTCGCCAGCCTCTACGCCGTGCGCGGCGGCTTTGCAGCGGCTGGTGGCAGCCCCGACCTGGGAGCGGAAGTGGTCCGCATGCTGCCGGCGTTCGCGCTCGGCGCTGCTGTAACCGCGCTCGCGCTCTCGCGCGAAGGCAGCATCGCGGCGACGGCTGCGCGCATAGGAGCGAGCCAAGCCGGCGAGCTCGACAGCAGCAGCGAGGGTCGCGATGCGCGCGATCCTGCCCTGCTCGCCGAGCTCGTGGGACACCTGACGGGCGAGCTCTTACCCCGCGCGCTCACCAGCTACGTGTGTGGCTTGTGCGCCAGCGTTTCCGCCGCCTTGCTCGCGCTCTCCAGCAGCGCCACCGCGAAGAGTGCGCTCTCGTGGCTGGTGCTGATGGTGCTCGTGCGAGGCTTTGGCGCGATCGGCTCGGTGTGCGGCGTCCTGGCAGCGCGCGCCTCCGACGAAGAGGCCCCCCTCTTGGCTTTGTGGCGAGGCCTCGGCAGCGCTCTCGCCGTTTCGCTCTTCGGGCTCGGCGCGGCGCTGTTCTGGCTGGAACGCGAGCACATGCTGCCGCTGTTCGCGGCGGGCGCGCTGGGTCTGGCCAGCATGGCGCTCGTCGGCCTGCTGTCGTGGCTGCCGCTGCGGCGCGGTCCCTCGACGACTCGCGAGCTCAACGACGCCCGCGCCAGCGGTGAAGCCGCCAGCATCGCGCGCGGAGCTGGCTCGGGGCTAGCTGGGTTGTGGCCCGCGCTGGTCGTGCCCGCGGTGGCGTTGGCCGGCCTGGAGCGCGCGGTCGGACAATCGGTACCGGCCGGGCTGCTGCTCGTCGCGTTCGCGGCGGGTGCGCTGGCGCTCGCGCCGTTTGCGCTTTCCTTGGCTGGCTTTGGCCTGCTGGCGACGCACGCACGCGGCGTCGTCACGCTCGCGCGGCTCGAGGTCGAGCCACGGCGCCGCGGACGCTTGGAGGAAGCTTCCGTGCTGGGCTCAGCCGCCGGCGCGACGCACGCGAGCTTGGCGCTGGCGCTCAGTTTGCTGCTCGGCTTGCTGTCGCTCACCACACCCCAGGCTCCCGCCGGGTCGCTCGGAGTGGCGGCTTTTGCGACCGTCGGCGGCGTGGTGCTCGTGCTGGTCTTGGCGGCGCGGGCAACCCGCAGCGCCGTGCACGGCGCGCGACTGGTCTCGGTCGAGGTCGAGCGGCAGCTGCGCGAATTTCCGCGCCAACAAGGCGTGCTCAGCGTGCCCGCAGACTTCACGCCCAGCTACAAAGGCTGCGTCGAAGCCGCTTTCGACGCGGCTCGCGCCGCATCGAGCCTCGAGCTAGGTTCGCTCTTGGCAGCGCCGTTTCTCCTCGGCGCGCTGCTCCATTTCGGCGCCTCTCCTACCCGCAACACGCCGCTGCTGGGTTTTGCCCTGGCCGCGCTGCTAGCCGGCTTGGTGTTTGCGCTGGGCGGCCGCGCCACGCGCGCTACCCTGGGTGAGCTGCGGCGCCGGCTAGCGCGCAGCGAGGCCGGCGCCGCACCGCGCGCCGCCACCGAAGCCGAATCTTTTGGAGAGCTCGTGGGTGTCACCGCCGCTTCCAGCGTCGAGGCCCTCGCGCTCGTGCTTGCTCTTACCGTTCTCTGTTTGGCCCCGCTCCTCAGCTAGGCCAGCGCTCGATACTTCTGAAACGAGGCTACGTTGTCATCACTTGCAGACGCTCTTTCCACTCTCTCTGACCGCGGTCTTCGGCGCTTGCTCGGCGCGCGCACGTTTCTGCGTGGCCTCGACTACGAAAAGCGCAAGGTCGTCGATGACGTCAGCCTGAACGAGACGCACGCACAAGGGCGCGTCAAAGGCTCCGATCCCGAGCCGTATGAAGTGACAATCCGTCTAGGGGGCGAGGGCATCACCTCGAATTGCACCTGCCCTGCGTTTCAGAAGACCAATCAGCATTGCAAACACGTCGCCGCGCTGCTCATCACGGTGCGTAACCGCGCTCGTGCTCACCTGCCCCGCCGCGAAGCCCAGCCACCAGTTCCGCTACCGCAGACCCACAACGCCAATGGCGGCGGCGGTGGCGGTGGCGGTGGCGGTGGTGGTGGTGGTGGTGGAGGCAATGCTCAAGCGGCCGGCGACGCTGGCAAGGGCGGCCGACGCCGCGACCGACGGCGCCGGGGTGGCCAGCAAGCTCCCGTGCAGGCTCCCTCGGGTGGTGGCGGCGGCGGTCACTACTCGCCGCCTCCCCCGGTCGACGCCAGCGCTCGCCAAACCGGCATCGGCGCTTGGCTGTCCCCGGAGGGCTCACGCCGCACGCTGAACCTGGAGTTCCGCGTGCACGTGCGCCAAGGCGGCCTGACCGTCACCGTGCTCGACGTCGACAGCCGCACCCCGATGTTGCCGAGCCATGCGCTGACTTGGCAAACCCTCTCGCCGACAGGCGACCGCAACGCTCTCCGCGTGCTGGCCCGCTTCGAGAGCGGTAACCCGCGGCACCCGGCCGTCGACATTCGCGGCGAGGACGCGGCCGAGCTGCTACCGATGCTCAAAGAGCGACGCGTGCTGCTCGAGCCCGCTTTGATGCAGCTGCGCTTCATCGAGGACGTGCTCAAGCCGCGCTTCGACCTGGAAATGGTCGGCGCAGACACGATCGTGGCCAAGGTCACGTTCGAGCGTCAGGGCGACGGGCGCCGCTTCAGCCTCACCTCCGGCGGCTGGTTCGAGGGCGCTCCGGGCTGGCACATCGACACGAGCGAAGGCGTCGCGCGTCGGCTGGACCATCGAGTCTCGCCGGCCGCGCTGCGGCGCCTGCTGCGCAGCCCCACCATCGCCGAGCCATCTTCCGAGCTGATCGGCATGATCACCTACGGGCTGCCCCGCGTGGCGCTCGAGGTCGGAGCCGAGCTCCCCGAGCTGTCTCAGGTCGCCGACGTGATCGATTTGGAGCCGACCTTCCGTATGCGCGCGGCAGGCTCGCTCACCGAGGCCGAGATTTTCTTGAAGGCGGCCTACGGCGACCAAGAAGTCGAGGTTCGCGCCGACGGCATCTCGCCGCCGATCCTGATCTTACCGCCCGAGGAAGGACAAAAGCGCGCACGCTGCATCCGCTGCGACATCGCCGCTCAACAGCGCGCAGTGCAGCTGCTGCTCGACCTGGGCCTGACCGCGATCGAAAGTGGCGAGCACTTCTCGGCCTTCGGCGAAAAGGCGATTCAGTTCTGGTCCGAAGGCGTGGGCGCCCTGCCCGAAGACTGGGATCTGTACGTGCCCGAGCACCTGGTCGGCACGCACGTGCGCAGCAAGCCCGTGCTGGCGCACGCCCGCGTCTCGAGCGGTGTCGACTGGCTCAACGTGCAGATCTCGTACGAAGCCGAAGGCGTTGGCGTCGATCGCGAAGAGCTGGAGCGCTGTCTGCGCGAAGGCCGCAAGTTCGTGAAGCTGTCGGACAACTCGTTCGCGCCGTTCGACGCCAACTCGATCCAGCAGATGATCGATCGCGAGGTAGAGCTGATCGCGGCGGGCGGCAAGAACGGCAAGATCCCGCTCTCCCAAGCCGGAAGCGTGCAGGACCTGATTCAACAAGCCAGCTCGGCCAACATCGCGGCTGGCGCCAAGTCGCTGTTCAAGAAGCTGCAGTCCATCGACGAGATCAAGGCCGCGAAGAAGCCCAAGGGCCTGAAGGCGACGCTGCGCCCGTACCAGGAGCAAGGCCTATCGTGGCTGCAGTTCTTGGACGAGATCTCCTCGGGCGGCGTGCTCGCCGACGACATGGGTCTCGGCAAGACCATCCAGACCATCGCGCTCTTGCTGGCCATCAAGCAGGAGAAGAAGACCGAGCCGCTGCGCGCGTTGATCGTGGCGCCCACCAGCGTCGTGACCAACTGGGTCCGTGAAATCGAGCGCTTTGGCCCGTCGTTGACGACCGCGCTCTGGCACGGTGCCGGCCGCAAAGAGCAGATGTCCGAGATGGAGAGCGCGAACGTGATCATCACGAGCTACGCGCTGCTTCGTCGCGACATCGACCTGCTGAAGAAGCTGCGCCTCAACTACGCCATCTTGGACGAAGCGCAGAACATCAAGAACCCGCTCAGCGCCACCGCTCAAGCTGCCAAGGAGCTGGACGCCGAGCGCCGCCTGGCCCTGACGGGTACGCCGATCGAGAACCGCCTGAGCGAAATCTGGTCGATCTTCGAGTTCGTGAGCCCCGGCCTGCTTCCCCCGCTGCCCAAATTCGAGGAAAAATACGCGCGCCCGATCGACAACGGCGACTCCAAGCAGGCCGCTCGACTGCGCTCGATCATTCACCCGTTCATCCTGCGCCGCACCAAGATCGAGGTGGCCAAGGACCTGCCGCCCAAGATCGAGGTCGACAAGATCATCGACATGGCGCCCGATCAGAAGGCCATCTACACGCAGGTGCTGCGTGAGGTCCGCGCCACCGTGATGGGCGAGGTCGAGCGCGTCGGCGTGGCCAAGAGCCAGCTGCACATCCTGGCAGGGCTTACCAAGCTGCGTCAGGCCGCCTGCGACCCGCGCCTGCTGGGCCTACCGCGCGACTTCAGCCACGACGACAGCGGCAAGCTCTCCGCGCTGCGCGAGCTGGTGGACGAGGTCGAGTCGGGCGGACACAAGGTGCTGATCTTCAGCCAGTTCGTCTCGATGCTGAAGCTCGTCCGCGAAGCGCTGGACGAAGACAAGATCCGCTACGAGTACCTCGACGGCAGCACGATGGATCGCGCCGAGCGCGTCGACAAATTCCAAGAAGACCCGACCATTCCCGCCTTCTTGATCAGCCTGAAGGCGGGCGGCTCTGGTCTGAACCTGACCGCGGCCGATACGGTGATTCACTTCGACCCGTGGTGGAACCCGGCCGTCGAAGACCAAGCCTCCGACCGCGCGCACCGCATCGGCCAGAAGAAGGTCGTCACCGTGTACCGCTTGGTCGCGGCCGGTACGATCGAGGAGAAGATCCTCCAGCTCAAGGCCAAGAAGAAGGATCTCGTCGCCTCGGTGCTCTCCGAAGACGCCGGCGGCGCCAAGACGCTCACGAAAGACGATCTGAGCGACCTCTTCAGCCTGGATTGAGTCTCGAGCAGATCAGAGGAAGCTCGGTCGAGCTTTCAGTCGCCCGCCCGGCAAGCCTGGTTCCTGGCGAGGCTTTCGCGAGGACCAAGCGCCCGCTGCGGGCGCCTCCCGCGGAGCGTACTGCCTGTACGTGAGCACCGGACCGCAGCGAAAACGAAGCCAGGGACCAGGATCGGCGGGCGTGCTCACCAGCTGAAATCACGCCCCCCCGAACTACCTGCGCATGGAGACGTTCATGAGGAGCCCGAGGCCGACTAGCGTCGTAACGACGTTGGAGCCGCCGTAGCTGAAGAGCGGTAGCGTCACGCCGACCACGGGCAAGACGCCGATGGCCATGCCGATGTTGAAGATGGCGTGCCAAAAAATCAGCGCGCCGATGCCGATGGCTAGCGCCGCGCCAAAGCGATCCTTGGCCTGCGAGGCCACGTGGATGGCGTACACGCAGATGAAGCAATAGATCGACAGAAGCAGCATGCAGCCGAGGAAGCCCCAATCCTCCGCGAAAACCGCGAAAGGAAAGTCCGAATACTGGTCGGGCAAGAACCCGAATTGGTTCTGCGTCCCCTGCATGTAGCCCTCGCCCAGGAGCTGCCCATTGCCGATGGCAGTCTGCGATTGCAGGGCGTGCCAACCGATGCCGGTCTTGTCGTGCTCCGGATCCAGAAAGCTCGTGATGCGATCTTTCTGGTACTGCTTCATGCCGTAGTTCCAGGCCAGCCACACCAAGCCAAAGCCGCCCGCAACCAGCGCGGTCAGCGTCCGACGCCGAATGCGCGTCATCAGCAGCATGGTGATGGCCGTCAGCGACAAGATCAGCCCCGTGCCCAGATCCGGCTGGGCCATCACCAACCCGACCGGCACCGCCATCAGCAGGCCTGGCAAGGCTAGATCGATCAGCGTCCGCGGCTCGTTCTTGTGATCGTTGTGGATGTGCTTGGCCATCATCACGACCAAGAGCACCTTCATGAACTCGCTCGGCTGGATGGTGGCGCCGCCGATCTGAATCCAGCGCACCGCCCCGCGCGTGCTGGCGCCCAGCACGAACACCAAGCTGCACAAAAAGACGCCGCCGGCGTAAACCAGGTTGGCGAAACGCTCGTAGTGTCGGTAGTCGATCGCCGCGACCAAGATCGCGAGCAGGCCGCCCACCACCATCCAGTACACCTGCGTCACGTAGATGTCGCCCAAGCGGGCGCGCGTGGCGGTGTCGGCGTAAACGCTGGTGGCGCTGTAAAGATTGACCAAGCCCAGCGTGGCGATGGCGACCACGCCCAGCAGTAGCTTCATGTCGACCGCGGGCCCGCGGCGAAACATCATGCGACCGGCGACGGCCATCAGTTCGGCTTGCCTCCGGGCGCCGGGTCATCCTTGGCCGACAGGCGCTTTTCCTTCATCTTTTGCCAGTCGCGCACGACGCGCATGGCGATGGGCACGGCGTTCTTACCGCCGCCGCCGCCGTGCTCGACCAGCACCACGATGGCGATTTCGGGCGAACGCGAGGGCGCGTAGCCGGAGAACCAGGCGTGGTCGCGGTTGAAATACCAAATCTTTCCGGGGTCGACGCCCCGTGGAGTGACGTGGCTGACCTGCGCCGTACCGGTCTTGCCAGCCATGTCGACGGCCGCCGAGCGCTCCTTGTAGGCGGTGCCGGTCTTCTCGGTGACTACGCCTTCCAGCGCCGCCTTGATCCAACCAAGCTGCTCTTGGTCGGGCTCGATCAAGCGGCGCACGCGGGGCGGAAAGTCTTGCACCACCGTGCCGTCGCTCGTCTCGATGCTGCGCACGACTTGAGGTTGGTACAGGGTGCCGCCGTTTGCCAGCGCGGCGTACGCCAACGCCAGCTGAAGCACGGTCACGGTCGTGGCGCCCTGGCCGATGGCCGAGAGCAGCGTAAAACCGCCGCGGAACGCCTCTTTGTAGCGGCGCGTGTACCAGCTACGAGTCGGCATACGGCCGCGCGCTTCGGGGTTGATGCCGATACCGGTCTTGACGCCGAAGCCGTAGTCGAGGCCGATCGCCGCGAGACGATCGATGCTGATGCGCGAGCCGAGCTCGTAAAAGTAGGTGTTGCACGACTGCACGATCGCCGAGTGCAGCTTGACCTTGCGGTGCACGCCGGTGCAGCGGAAG
>DATAKF010000046.1:0-4145 GCA_036261775.1 Polyangiaceae bacterium
GCCCCCCCGGCGCCATTACCATCGCCCGAGGCATGGAAAATGTCGCCATCGCCGCACAAACCCTCGAGGCCCTCCGCGCTTCCAGGAAGAAGCGATGAATGGTCAGCCGCCTTCCCGCCTTCCTGCCAACCCGCTCGTGACCGCTCAGCGCAGTTCGGCGACGGGGCCGCCGAAGGTGCGTTCCAGGCCGCCAAGGAGCACACCGTCGGGGGTGACGCGGGTGCCGGGGAGGTCGAGGACGGCTTCGGCGCCGTCTTTCATGGCTAGCACTAGCTCGACGGGGCAAGAGCCGGGTGAGCCTGCCAGTAGCACCTTGAGCTTTTCGAGATCGCGGCGACCGGTGCGCTCGGCGTCCAAGCGGATGCTGATGGCGCGCGTGGCGCGCAGCGCGGCGTCGGACAGGAGCTCGACGCCGTCCACCAGCAAGGTCGGCTCGCGCTCTTCTTCCGGATCTTCGGACATGGGGAAGCTGACTTTGCCGCTCACGAGCACCGGCTCGCCGCAGGTGAGGATGGCCGAGTACGTTTCGATGCGATCACCGCGGACCTTGGCCTCGACACGCCCGTACTGATCTTCGATCTGGAAGAAGGCCGCGCGGGCACCGCTTTGCTTGAAGATTTTCTCCTGATAGTTCTCGACCATGCCGGCCACGCTCGCTGCCGACCAAGGCTTTTGCCCCGCGAGCTCCAGCGTACCCAGCGCGCCGATGCGCGGCAGCTTGCTCTGGTAACGAAACAGCGGGTGCCCCGAGACGTAACAGCCGAGAGCCGCGCGCTCGCGCTTGAGCAGCTCCATCCTGTCCCACTCGTCCGCCACCGGGTACTCGTCACCCGCAGCGGCCGCAGCGCCGCCCACCTTGCCACCACCGAACATGCCAAACAGGTTGGTTTGGCCGCGCTCCCGGTCGCGGCTGGCGGAGCGCGAACGCTCGAGCGCGCGGTCCACGGCCGCGTAAGCGCGCGCCCGTGTGATGCCCTTGGGCTCCAGCACGGTGTCGAACGCGCCGCATTGCACGAGCGACTCCAGCACGCCCTTGTTCAGCCGCTTGGCGTCGACGCGCGTCGCCAAATCGAACAAATCGACGAACGGCCCGGTGCTGCTGCGCGCTTCGAACATGGTCTCGAGCGCCGCCTCGCCCACGCCGCGCACGGCGCCCAAACCGAAGCGAATCTGTGGACCAAAGCGATCGCGCAGCTTGCCGGGGCCACCGCGTGTCTGCGGGCCACGACCGTCCGGGTGCTGGTACACGACGGTGAAGTCGACCGAGCTCAAATTGATGTCGGGCGGCAGCACGGCCACGCCCCAAGCGCGCGCCTCGGCGATGGTGCGCACCACCTTCTCGATCTTTTCCTTGTCGGCGGTCATCAGCGCCGCAAAGAACTCTGTCGGGTAATGCGCCTTCAAATAGGCCGTGTGGTACGTGACCAGCGCGTACGCGGCCGAGTGGCTCTTGTTGAAGCCGTACGAAGCGAAGCCTTCGATTTCCTTGAAGATCGCGGAAGATTGCTCGGCCGGGACGCCTTTGGCCAAGGCGCCTTCGATGAAGGTCGCCTCCTGCTTCTGCATCTCTTCGGCCTTCTTCTTACCCATCGCGCGGCGCAGCATGTCGGCGCCGCCCAGCGTGTAGCCGGCCAGGTGCTGGGCGATCTGCATCACCTGCTCCTGGTAGACGGGCACGCCGTACGTCGGCGCCAGCACGCCATCGACCAGCGGGTGCAGCTTGCGGATGGCCTTCTTGCCGTGTTTGCTCAGGATGAAGTCGTCGATCATGCCCGTGCCGAGCGGGCCCGGGCGATAGAGCGCCACCACTGCGACGATGTCTTCGAACACGTCCGGCTGCAGGCGCTTGAGCAGCTGCTGCATGCCGGATGACTCGAGCTGGAACACGCCGGTGGTTTCACCGCTCGAAATCAGCGCGTACGTCGCTTTGTCGTCGAGGGCGATCTTGCCCAGATCGAGCGGGTTGTTTTTGCGATCGGGCCGCGCGTTGACCAGCTTTTGCGCGATGTCGATCACCGTCAGGGTCTTCAGACCCAAGAAGTCGAACTTGACGAGACCTGCGGCTTCGACGTCGTCCTTGTCGTACTGGGTGACGATCGTGTCGGCGCTTTGAAAGCACGGTACGTGCTCCGTCAGCGGGCCATCGCTGATCACGACACCGGCGGCGTGCATGCCGGCGTGGCGCGTCAGGCCTTCGAGCTTCCGGCTGTAGCCCAGCAGCTCTTTTACGCGCGGGTCGCTGTCGTGCAGCGCCTTCAGCTTCGGCTCGACCTCCAGCGCCTCGTCGATGGTGTAGGTCTTGCCCTGGCCCTTGTCGGGCACCATGCTGGCGATGCGCTGCGACTCGGTCGCGGCAAAGCCCATCGCGCGCCCGACGTCCTTGATCACGCTGCGCGCTTTCAAGTTCTGGAACGTCGCGATCTGCCCGACGCTGTCGACGCCGTACTTCTCGGCCACGTAGCGGATGACCTCGTCACGCCGCGACATGCAAAAGTCGACGTCGAAGTCGGGCATGCTCACGCGCTCCGGGTTCAGGAAGCGCTCGAACAGCAAGGCGTAGGGGATCGGATCGATCTCGGTGATCTCGAGCGAGTACGCCACGATCGAGCCTGCGCCGGAGCCGCGCCCCGGCCCCACAGGGATGCCGCGCGCCTTGGCCTCGCGGATGAAGTCCCACACGATCAAGAAGTACCCGGGGTACTTCATGCCGATGATGACGTTCAGCTCAATCTCGAGTCGTTCGCGGTACTCGGCCTCGTTGACCTTCTTGCCCGTCGTGCGAAAGTGCGCGAGGCGCTTTTCCAGCCCCTCCTTGGAGACGTGGCGGAAGTAGCCGTCGGTGTCGTAGCCTTCCGGCACCGGAAACTGCGGCAGCATCGGCTTGTCCAAGTCGAGCTTGAGCGCCGAGCACATTTCGCGGACTTTGAGCGTATTTTCGAGGGCACCAGGGACGCCGCCGAAGAGCGCCGCCATCTCGTCCGGCGTCTTCAGGTACATCTCGAACGAGTTGTGGTGCAGCGGCTGCTCTTCCGCGAAGGTACGTCCCTTGCCGACGCACTCGAGGTAGAGCGCGGCGACGCCGTCGTCCTTGGTCATGAAGTGCACGTCGTTCGACGCCACCACCGGCAAGTTCAGCTTCCCCGCGGCTCTGAGCAAGATGTCGGAGAGCACCGGCTGCTCCGGAAAGCCGTGGTCTTGCAGCTCGACGAAGAAGTGGCCAGGCTCGAAGCGATCGCGGAACTCGGCCAGCGTCGGCTCGGCTTGGTCGACACCTTGCTCCAAGATGCGCTGCGCCACGGCGCCCGCCATGCAGCCGCTCAGCGCCACCAAGCCTTTGTTGCGCTGGGTGATGAAGTCGAGCGTCACGGCCGGCGCGTAGTCGTGCGCCGAGCGCAGATGGCCCTCGGACACGATGCGCACCAGATTTTTGTAACCCTCTTGGTTCTCCGCCAAGAGCACGAGGTGATCGAGCGCGCCGGTGCGGCTGCCACCGCGCGGGATGAAAAGCTCGGCGCCGAGCAGCGGCGTGAGCCCTTCCTTCTTGCAGCCCTTGTAGTGACGGATGGCGCCGTACATGTTGCCGACGTCCGTCAGCGCCACGCCCGGCATGCCGAGCGCCTTGGCCTTGCCAGGCAGGTCCGACAGCTTCACGGCACTCGTCAGGAACGAGTACTGCGAGTGGACATGCAGGTGGACGAACTCCGCGGCCATTCACCTGCGGACTTACCACGAGGAAGCGCAGGCAACAGGGAGGCGGGGAGGCGGGGAGTTTTCCTTGGGTGGGCGACCGGTCGCCAATCCCCACCGCTCGCGGAGGAAGCCTCGATGCGAACTGCCCGAACCACCAAATTATCCCCGCCTCCCCGCCTCCCTGTTGTTTCCCTGCCCCAGCCGGCCAGGGGGCCGTTGAACCGATTCGGGGGGCCATCCGTCGATCGTGGAGGTTGGCATCGCTTGCGCTGCGGCCAAAACTTGGACTAGCTCACGGATCACGGGATCCGCGCCCGCCGGCGTCTTCGGCGGCCATCCTTTCGAGGTAACCAGAAATGCTTCAGAGCTCTCGCTACGTTGCCGTGTTGTTGGGTCTCGCGCTCGCCACGCCCTTGCTCGGAGCCTGCGCCGCCTCCGCGTCCTTCAAGGCCGGA
>DATAKF010000054.1:0-16543 GCA_036261775.1 Polyangiaceae bacterium
GAACATCGCCATGAACTTCCGTCCCGAGGCGAGCCAGGTCTCGACGGTGGCTGGTCGCGGAGAGCTCATCCTGCTGCGGGGCGAGCTGATCCCACTGTTTCGCTTGCACCAGCTGTTCAAGGTCGGCGGCGCCGTGACAGAGCCGACGCGCGGCTTGGTGGTCGTGCTGCGCGATGGCGCGGGAGCGTGTGGGCTGCTCGTCGACGAGCTGCTCGGTCAGCAACAGGTCGTCGCCAAGTCGCTCGGCGCTGGCGTTGGCAAGGTGCCGGCGGTCTCGGGCGGCGCCATCCTGGGCGATGGCCGCGTGGGGCTCATCTTGGATCCGAGCAGCCTGGTGCAACTCGCCAAAGAATCTCGCACGGGGCGCCCGCAACCCGAGGCCGCCCGCCACGTTTCGCCCGAACCCTCCATGGTGCAAGTATGAGCTCAGAAATCGCGACCACCGAACAAGGCGCCGCGCTCAGCGGCAAATATCTGACTTTCTTCCTGGGCGCGGAGGAGTACGGCATCGCCATCCTCAAGGTGCGCGAGATCATCGGCATCGTGCCGGTGACGCCGGTGCCGGGTACGCCGACGTTCATGCAGGGTGTCATCAACCTGCGCGGAAAGATCATTCCGGTCATCGATCTGCGCGCCAAGTTCGGCATGCCGACGCAAGCCGCCAGCCGGGAAACCTGCATCATCGTCGTGCGTCGAATGGATCTGGATCTCGGCATCGTGGTGGACGCGGTGTCCGAGGTGCGCAACGTCGCGGCCGCCGAGACGGACGCGATGCTGGATTTGGGCGGCGAGATCTCGGCCGAGTACTTCCTGGGCATCTCGAAGGCCGACGGCAAGGTGCGGCTGCTCCTGGACATCGATCGCATCCTATCGACCGAAGAAGTCCTCGAGCTAGGCAAGCGCTGAGTGATGACCGCAGCACCCCACCTCTCGGCGGCGTCGTTCACGGCCATTCGCGAGCTGATCTTCTCGGTCGCTGGCATCGCCATGACGACCGAGAAGGAGGAGCTGGTCAAGGCGCGCCTGGCCAAGCGCCTGCGGGAGCTCAAGATCGCGGGCTACGAAGAGTACCTGGAGCGCATCCAGACCGATCGCGTCGAGCTGTCCAACATGGTCGACGTGCTGACCACCAACAAGACCAGCTTCTTCAGGGAGCAGCAGCACTTCGACTACCTGATCGACGAGGTCTTTCCGGTTTGGAAGGCAGCGCGCTCGCCGCGGCGCATTTGGAGCGCCGGCTGCTCGAGCGGTGAGGAGCCGTACACGCTCGGCATGCTGCTCCGCGAGCATTTGCCGAAAATCGACGTGCGCATCTTGGCGACGGACCTGTCGACCCGCGTGCTGGCGCGCGCCAAAGCGGCGCGCTACGCGGCGCCGACGGTTCAAGACATTCCCTCGGCCTTGCGCGGGCGGTACCTGGAGCGCGTGTCCGAGGACGGGCAGTCCGCCTATCAGGTGAGCTCGGAGGTGACCTCGCTGGTTTCGTTCGCCCGCCTGAACCTGATGGGTGACTGGCCCATGCGCGGGCAGTTCGACCTGATCTTGTGCCGTAACGTGATGATCTACTTCAACGACGACACGCGTACCACGCTCGGCCGTCGCTTTGCGCAGCACCTGGCGCCGGACGGCGTGCTCATGATCGGCCACGCCGAAAGCCTCGCAGCGCTGGAGCAACCCCTGCAACTGATTCGTCCCGCTATCTACGCGCACTGAGCTACCCCCATGGCAGCAACGGCAGAAAAGCTTGCGACGCACTTCGATGGCCCGCGTAATCGGCGCGTGGTCGGTATCGCCGACATGGTGGTCTCGGCGGACCCACGCGACCTGATTGTCACCTACGCGCTGGGCAGCTGCTTGGGCGTCTGCGTGTTCGATCCCGTGGCGCGCGTGGCCGGAATGCTGCATTTGATGCTGCCGCAGGGCTCGCTCTCACCGGAGAAGGCCGCGCAAAACCCGCTGATGTTCGCCGACACCGGCATCCCCAAGCTGTTTCTGGGCAGCTACGCGCTCGGCGCCAAGAAGGAGCGCATGATCGTGGTGGTTGCCGGGGGCGCGAGCTTCAACATGAATGAAGACGCCGATCTTGCGATTGGTCAACGCAACGTGGCCATGCTGCGCAAGGTGCTCTGGAAAAACGGAGTCATCCTCAAGAAGCACGAGCTGGGCGGCACGGAGCCAAGGAACATGAGCCTCGACGTCAGGAGCGGCGAGGTCTCGCTGGGTTTTGGTGGTGAAAATCGCATCTTGTTCGAAGGGAGCGCGACGTGAGCCTAAACGTTTTGGTCGTTGATGACAGCCCAGTCATGCGCAAAATGGTGATCCGCGTGCTGGGTATGAGTGGACTGCCCATCGAGAGCGTCCACGAAGCTTGCCAGGGGCGCGAGGCGCTCGACGTACTGGCGCGCGAGTCGGGCATCAACCTGGGTCTGTTCGACGTGAACATGCCCGTCTTGAATGGCGAAGAGCTGGTGATGCAGATCCGCGCGGAGCCGAAGATCGCCGGTCTGCCGGTGATCATGGTGTCCACGGAGGGCAGCGTCGAACGCATCGAGCGCTTGAAGCGCATGGGGGCGGCCTTCATCCGCAAGCCTTTTGGCCCCGAGGCTTTGCTCGATGCCATCATCAGCGCGACGGGTGGATGAGATGAACAGCGAGTGGAAAGCGGCGCTCGGACGGGCAGTTCGAGACGTGTTCGAGAACCTGTGCTTCATGTTGCCCACGCCGACCAACGGCTCGATTCCGCCCGACCCCGGCAGCCTCTCTCGCGTGATTTTGGCGGTTGATTTCAGCGGCGCCGGGCGCGGCTCGCTGCACCTCACGTTGCCCGATTCGATGATCGCCTCGGTGGCGTCGTCGATGCTGGGCGAAGACGGGCCGCTCGAGCTGAGTGAGCAGTACGACGCCGTGTGCGAGCTCGCCAACATCGTCTGCGGCAACGTGCTGCCGCTGATCGCCGGCGAGCGCGCCGTTTTCGACTTGGCCTCGCCTCGAGTGATTGCCACGATGGACACGGATTTGGGCGACATTTTCGACGCCTCGGCGCGCGTCCTGCTCGACGAAGGCTTGGTCTGCGCTTCCATCTCGCTCGAGCTTTTGGACGCGCAGGGGGCGGCATGATCCGTGTACTGGTCGTCGATGACTCGGCAGTCGTGCGTCGCGTGCTGTCCGACGCGCTGTCGGCGGCGGCCGGTATCGAAGTGGTCGGAACTGCCGTGGATCCGTACGCCGCGCGCGAGAAGATCGCGGCGCTCAAGCCCGACGTCTTGACGTTGGACGTCGAGATGCCCCGCATGGACGGGCTGACGTTCTTGGAGAAGCTGATGGCTGCGCACCCCATGCCGGTGGTGGTCGTCAGCTCCCTCACACCCGCCAGCAGCCCGATGGCGTTTCGGGCGCTGGAGCTGGGCGCCGTGGGCGTGGTGTGTAAACCTGGCTCACAGTTCTCCATCCCCGACGTGGCGCGCGACATCGTGCACCAGGTGCGCGCGGCGTTCTTGGCCAAGGTACGTCCGCAAGGGCCACGCGCGGCGCGGCCGGTGCTGGCCAAGTCGAGCGAGCACACGTTCGTCACGACCCGCAAAATCTTGGCGATTGGCGCTTCTACCGGCGGCCCACGCGCCATCGAAGACGTGCTGTGCTCACTGCCTCCGGCCGGACCCGGCACGGTGATCGTGCAGCACATGCCGGCGCAGTTCACGGCCGAGTTTGCCAGGCGCCTGAATGGCCTGTGCGCGATGCGCGTGGCCGAGGCCGTGGACGGCGAAGAAGTGTTGGCTGGCAAGGCGCTGATCGCGCCGGGCGGGCGGCACATGCTGCTCCAGCGCGTCGGCGCCACCTACGTGGTGCGGCTCAAGGACATGCCCGCCGTGAATCACCACCGCCCGAGCGTGGACGTGATGATGCACTCGGTGGCCAAGGCCGCAGGCGCCAACGCCGTTGGCGTCATCTTGACCGGTATGGGCAACGACGGCGCCAAGGGACTCTTGGCCATGCGCGAAGCAGGGGCTCACACCATCGCGCAAGACGAGGAAACGTCGATCGTGTATGGCATGCCTAAAGAAGCCGCAGCCATGGGTGGCGCGAGTGAGATTCTGCCGCTCGACGAGATCGCCCGGGCAGCTTGCACTGCAATTGCCAACTGAGGACTCCGCCGCGCCCGCGCCCGCGCCCGCGCCCGCGCTCGGTGCGGCCGGTGGCGCCATCGCGCCGGGTCAGCCCCCAGCCGCTCGCAGGCCGTACTTTTTGAGCTTGGCGTAGAGCGAGCTGCGCGACAGGGCCAGAATGCGCGCAGCGTCGTCGACCTTGCCGCCGGCTTTGCCCAGCACGGCCACGATGTGTCGGCGCTCGGCGTCGTCGAGCGTTTGGGGCTCGTCGGCGTCTCCCAGAGTCATCCCGACCTGGCTGGCTTGGCCGTTGCTGGTCTGGGCGTGATCCGCATCCAAGGTCCGGTCGAAGCGCAGCGCGCAGCGATCGAGCACGCCACCTTTGGCGAAGAGCAGCGCTCGCTCCAGCACGTTGCGCAGCTCACGCACGTTGCCTGGCCAGCGATAGTTCTCGAGGACTTTGGCGGCGTCGTCGCTGAGCTCGGGCGCGGAGCGGCCACGGCGCCGACACAGCTCGGCGAGCACGGTGTGGGCGACCACTCGGATGTCCTCGCGGCGCTCGCGCAGGGGAGGGATGTCGAGCGTGAGCGTGTTGATGCGAAACAGCAAGTCTTCGCGGAAGCGGTCGTCTTTGACCATGCCGGCCAAGTTGCGGTGCGTAGCGGCCAACAAGCGCACGTCCGCAGCGCGTGACGTGAGCTCACCCACGCGGCGGAAGGTACCTTCCTCGAGCGCCTTGAGCAGCTTGGGTTGCACGGCCAAGTCGAGGTCGCCAAGCTCGTCGAGGAACAGCGTGCCTTTGTGCGCGACCTCGATCAGGCCTGGTTTGCTGGTCACGGCGCCCGTGAACGCTCCGCGCTGATGACCAAACAGCTCGGACTCTGCCAGCTCACGCGATAGGCCGGCACAGTTCAGGTCGACGAATGGCTCGCCGCGACGCGCGCTGTTCTCGTGAATCCAGCGCGCCAGGACGCCTTTGCCGCTGCCGGTCTCGCCCAGGATCAGCACCGGAACTTCGGATTCGATGGCGGCCGTCGCCATCTCCTCGAGGCGCCGGACCGCCTGGCTGGTGCCCAGAAATGGCGTCGGCGCGGCGCTCGCCACGGCGGCCGTGAAGGCGCGCTGCCGGCGATCTCGCTGCTGCTCCAGCGTGCGGCGCACGAGAATTTCGAGCGATTCGAGATCGACCGGCTTGGTCAAGAAATGCTCCGCGCCCGATTTGATGGCGCGGACAGCCAGGTCGATGGTGCCCAGGCCAGTGAGCACGATGACGGCTTCGCTGCTTTCGCGCTCGCGCGTGCTGTTCAAGAGATCGAAGGCGGTGCCGTCGGGTAGGTGGTAGTCGACGATGGTTAAGTCAGGTGCTTCTTTGGCTTGCAGTTGGCGCGCATCGGCCAAGTTGGCGGCTTCACGCACGCCAAACCCGCAGCGCCTGAGGTAGAGCGCCAGAACGTTCCGCATCTGAACGTCGTCGTCTACGAGCAATACCTTGTCCACTGATTCGCTCCTGGCTTGCCCAACTCGGGCGGCCTCCCTGGGCGCGCTCGAGCCAAGCTTTTGTCTATACGCTCCACGCCGGGTGAAATGAAGGCCGGCGGGGTCCAGACCGGCACGAAATCGCGCGGGAATGGCCACTGCTTTTCAGGCAGAATCTTGACGCTCGGGAGCCGGAGCCCCTTCGGCCGGTCTTAAGTCCCAGTCAGGATTGCCCGTTTTCAGGGGGACATGACTCCGGATATCCAATCAAGCTGTCTCGACGCACTCACGGAGTCGGCGAGCGAGCTCACGGCGACGGTGCTCGGCGGCTTGCCCTTCGCGGCCCTCGGGGACTCCACGAGTTTCGGCGCTGGGCACGGCGCTTATCTGGGTCTGGTCGCCCAAGATGAGCCGATTCAAGTCGGTATTCTGGTGGACAGCGCAGGTTGTCAGGCGCTCGCCAAGGCGCTGCTCGGCATGGAGCCTGCGGACGAGGATCTGCCCGCTCCCGACGTGAGCGACGCGATGTGCGAGGTCATCAACATCATCGCCGGTGGCCTGAAGCGCCGCGTCAGCGGCAACATGCAAGTCACGCTGGGCCTGCCGATCTTCGTCTCGGGGCACCCGCTCCCGAATCAGCAGCAGATGGTGGCGGCGCGCCAACTCAAGATTGGTGACGTCTCCGCCAGCGTGCTGCTCTTGACCCAAAAGCAGAACGTAGCGCCCATTTCACGTAGCGGCGTCACCACCAACCATGCGGGCAAGGCGCCCGCGAAGGAACATAGCGCATGAGCAAGACGATCTTGGTAGTTGATGACAGCAAGGCCATGCGTCTGATCGTGCGACGCACGCTGCGCCAGGCCGGCTTCGGTGAGTACGAGGTGGAAGAGGCCGCCAACGGGCTCGAAGCTCTCGAGCGCATCGGCCAAGCCGCGCCCGCGCTGGTGATCTCCGATTGGAACATGCCAGAAATGAACGGCATCGAGCTGCTCCGTGAGCTGAACGCGCGCAAGCTTCAGGTCCGCTTCGGCTTCGTGACGACCGAAGGCACCCCGGACATGCGCGCCATGGCCGATGAAGCCGGCGCGCTGTTCTTGATCGCCAAGCCTTTCACGCCCGAACAGTTCGAGTCCGCGCTGCGGCCTCTGCTCTCGTAGCCACCAGGCAGAATGCTGGGGTACGCTCCCCCATCCATGTCCCCATCGGAGAGGGTGAAGGTCGCCTTGGGCTCGGACGACTCGCTGGAGCAGCTCCAGTCGATCTTCGAGCACTTGGCTGACGGCGTCTTCCTGGTCAAAGTGCTGCCCGGGCCCAACTTCGCGTTCGAGGCCTTCAATCGCCAGACGGCCGCGTGGGTGGGCATCTCCAGTGACGCCGTGCGCGGTCGCAGCCTGGCCGAGGTCGTGCCGCCAGCCGAGGCCGCGCGCATCGAGCAGATCTACCGACGCTGCGTGGAGACGCGCGAGACGCAGCGCTACGAAGAGGTGCCCACTGCGCTGCAGCCGGACATGGCGTTTCAAACGACGCTCATTCCGGTCTTCGACCAGCACGGCGCGGTAACGCGCATCGTCGGTGTCTCGCGCGACGTCTCGGAGCAGAAGCGGGCAGCTCGGGCCCTGTCCGAGTCGCAGGAGATGTTCGCCAAGGCGTTCCGCCACGGACCCTACGCGATGCTGATCGTGCGCTTGTCGGACGGCGTGTACGTGGACGTCAACGCCGCCTTCGAAGAGCTGTTCGAATGTGAGCGAGCGCAGGTAGTGGGGCAAGCGTCGGCGGCGCTGCAGGTGTGGACCAACATGGACGAGCGGCGCCGCATGGTCGAGACGCTGCGAAAGGGCGGCGGACTGCGCGATTTTTCCGCGAACTTGCGCACCTTCAAGGGTGAGCAACGCGACGTGCTCATCTCGGGTGACGAAGTGAGCTTGGGCGGGGAGCCGCACCTGATCGGCACGGTGCGCGACGTGACCAAGACGCTCGCGACCGAGCGCACCAACGCCGAGCTCGAAGCCCAGCTGCGTCAGGCGCAGAAGCTGGAAGCCTTGGGCACGCTGGCTGGCGGTATTGCCCACGATTTCAACAACATTTTGGGCGCCATGGTGGCGTTCATCGATTTGATTCGCATCGACGTGAACGATCGCATGTCGGTGCTCGAGCACGTGGCGGAGCTCAAGAGCGCCTCGCACCGGGCGCGTGACCTGGTGCAGCAGATCCTGACCTTCAGCCGTACGCAGAAGCCGAGCCGCAGCGTCACCAAGGTCGACCACGCCGTGCGCGACGCGCTCAAGCTGCTGCGCTCGTCGTTGCCCAGCTCGGTAGTGATGAAGTCGTCTTTCGACGAGCAGGCCCCGCTGGTGCTGGCTGACCCGTCACAGGTGCACCAGGTGATGATGAACCTGGGGACGAACGCCGCCTACGCGATGCGGGAGCGCGGCGGGGAGCTAGCGCTGCACGTCGATTTGGCAGACGTCGACGAAGCGCTGTGCCGCCGTCGGCCCGATCTGCGGCCAGGGCGCTACGCGCGCATCAGCGTGACCGACACGGGCGACGGGATGGACGAGGTGACGCTGAAGCGGATTTTCGAGCCGTTTTTTACCACCAAGAAGCAGGGCGAAGGCACCGGCTTGGGGCTGGCGGTGGTCCACGGCATCGTGCGCGATCACGACGGCGCGATCGCGGTCGAGAGCCGG
The DNA here is from genome assembly GCA_036261775.1 of Polyangiaceae bacterium. Classification (GTDB taxonomy): domain Bacteria; phylum Myxococcota_A; class Polyangia; order Polyangiales; family Polyangiaceae; genus PMG-095. The sequence goes on from DATAKF010000054.1 coordinate 8,267, forward strand.
CCTGGCGCCGGTACGCGCGTCGAAGTGTACTTGCCCGAGCACATCGGTGAGCCGAGCGCGGCGCAAGTCTCGCCGTCGGCTTTGCCGCGCGGGCGGGGCGAGCGCATCCTGGTCGTCGACGACGAAGAAGCTTTGTGCGTCTCGCTCACCGCGCTGCTCAAGCGCTTGGGGTACCAGGTGGTCGCCAAGTCGCAGCCAGAGGCTGCGCTCGAGCTTTTCGCTCAGGATCCTGAAGCGTTCCAGCTGGTGCTGACGGACTTGACCATGCCAGGCATGACGGGGCTGTCGCTCGCGCAGCACATGCTGGCAATCAACCCCAGCGCGCGGGTCGTGCTGATGAGCGGTTTCAGCGGGACGTGGACCCCAGGGTCGGTGAGGACGCTTGGGCTCGTCGACATGCTGGTGAAGCCGCTCAGCGCCGCAGCGCTGGCCGAAGGCGTGGCGCGCGCGATAGCCGAGCCGCGCTGAGCGCCACCGCGGCTCGCAACCAGCCACCGGGTCTCGGGGCTTGGATCACGTCCGAGCGACGCTGGTCAGCGTCGCCCGGCGTGATTCGGCAGAGCTTCCGTAGTCGAACCGAGCCTCGCTCAGCGCTGGATGCGCGCGGAGCCGCCCTTGGCGAAGGCGCGAACTTGGTCGACGGTCGCCATGGTGGTGTCGCCCGGGAACGTGGTGAGCAAGGCGCCGTGCGCCCAGCCGAGGTTCACGGCCTCTTGGGGCGTCTCGCCGGCGAGCAGGCCGTAGATGAAGCCTGCCGCGAAGCCGTCGCCGCCGCCGACGCGATCGATCACGTTCAGCTGACAGGTGGGTGACTGGTACGTCTTGCCGTCGACCCAAGCGACCGCACCCCAGGTGTGGTGGTTGGTGTGGTGCACCTCGCGCAGCGTGGTGGCGACGCCCTTCACGTTGGGGTGCTTGGCGACCACCTTGTCGATCATCGCGAAGAACGCGCTCGGATCGAGCTTGGACTGAGCGTGGACGTCTTGCCCTTCGATGCCGATGCCCTTCTGCAGGTCCTCTTCGTTGCCGACTAGGACGTCGACGTGCTCCACGATACGGCCGATGACTTCGACGGCCTTCTGTTGGCCGCCCCACACGTTCCACAGCTTCTCGCGGAAGTTCAGATCGAAGCTGGTGATGGCGCCGGCCTTGTGCGCGGCCTTCATGCCCTCGATGATCAGCTCTCCCGTGCCCTCGGAAAGGGCCGCGAAGATGCCGCCGCTGTGGAACCAACGCACGCCACCGGCAAAGACGGCGTTCCAGTCCACGTCGCCCGGCTTCATCAGCGAGGCGGCTTCGTGGGCGCGGTTGTAGAATACGACCGGGGCGCGCACGCCGTGGCCGCGATCGCTGTAAACGGCGGCGATGTTCGGACCGTTGACGCCGTTGTGCTTGAACCTCTTGTAGAAGGGCTTCACGCCCATGGCGCGGACGCGCTCTGCCACCAGGTCGCCGATCGGGTAGTCGACCATGGCGCTGACGATGCCGGCGTTGAGGTTGAAGGCGTCGGACAGGTTGGCCGCGACGTTGAATTCACCACCACTGACGTGGATCTGGCACTCGGTAGCCTTGCGGAACGGGATGACTCCCGGATCGATACGGTGAACGAGCGCGCCCAGGGAAACGATGTCGAGGGCGCCGTCGGGACGAATGTTCAAGCCTGCCATGGTCGGTATTCCTGTTGGATGTCGCGAAACCGCGACTTTTGTCGCGAAAAAAACGCAAACCTACTTACGACGCCGGACGCGGCCGATCAACGCGAGAATTGGCCCTCGGTCGCGAGTCGCCGGGCACGCCCCGCTGCTGGCTTTGCATGGAGCTCATGGCGAGAATTTTTCTCTCAAAGCCCAAAGGCCGAGGCCCGGGTTGGACACGAAGAAGATTTCTTCGCCGTCTGGCAGGCGGTTTGTTCCGTCTTGGAGCCGATCGGGCGCATAACGTTGAAGGAGTTGGCCTACGTCTGCCCATTCATATCCAACCGAGGTGATCTCCTCGCGGCTGAGGCCGCCTGCGGCCCAAGTCACCCTGAAGCGGCCCTCGCTCGACCCGTGGATCAAGTGGGCGGCGGCGGAGAGTGACTCGGCCAGCTCTGGATCGCCCTTCAGCCGCTCCAGCGTGTCCGGCGTACCCCGATAACCGTGACGGCGGATCAGCTTGTCGATGCCGGCGTCCTCCCCGAAGCGCCGGACGCCGGGGCCGAGCACGACCAGCTCACCGCCGTCGGCGATGGCCATGCGAGTGCGGTAGATGGCCTTGTTGCCGAGCCAGGTGGTGCGGAACTCGTGCGGCTCCAGATAGACGACCACCTTCTGCAATGGGCGCTCGAGCAGATCGAGGTTGAGCCGCTGGACCAGCGGCGCACCGGCCAAAAAGCAGCCCTCGTCATCACCCGCGTACAGGCCGTGGGTTTGGATTTGGCCCTGGGCGTCCTTCTTGCGCACCGTGCACAAGTAGGTGAGCGGCAAGTCCTGCGCGATCTGAGCTGACATGTAGTTCAAGACGTCGCGCACCGGCGTATGGGCGCGGCCCATCATCGACTCCATGCCGCAGACGGCGCCGAGAAAGTGGGAGCGATCGATGCTCGCTTTGCCGCCGGTACCCACGAACACGTTCTTGGCGTGGTTGGCGATGCCGATCACTTCGTGCGGCACTAGCTGGCCGACGGAGATGATGCGATCCCAGCCGCCTTCTTTGATCTCGCGCGCGACCTGGCAGGGCACCGGGTAGTCGAGCTTGCCGCCCGAGACGTGGCGGATGAACGAGCCGGGCACCTCGCCCAGAGTGCTGACCGCGGCGCGAAAGTCGTGCACCAAGAAGCGATCGAGCGGGATGCCAGGGAACATGCCGTTGAGCTCGCTTTGGCTCATGGCTTCGTGCGTGCCCAGGGCCGGCAGCAGCTTCACTTCGGAGCTGCGCGAGAGCCGCTGGAAAAGGCCTACGCTGAGCTCACCGGCGCCCGAGTGCGCGCGTGTCGCATCCGGCGGGAGCAAGAGCACCCGCTTGGGCGCCCCCAGTCCCGCGACCAGCTCGTCGAGCAGCCGATCGACGACTGCTTGCGTGAGCGGAGCTGTCGCGTCCTCGGCTTGCGCTCGCACGCTGCCACGCGGCGCGTTGTCTCGCACCAGCTGGCGCGCGACGCGCTCGACCACCTCGGCGTCCGAGAGCTGGGGCGAGAACGCGAAGGGCGTTTCACGCTCGCCCCCTCCGTTGCCCAGGTGCACCCTGAGTGTTGGGACGCCTAGCCGTGCGGTCAGCTTACCGGCCAACGCGCTCTGGCGTGGCTCCGCAACTCCGGTCACCAAGATCGTCACGGATGCTTGATGCGCGCTTCCGCGAAATCGATCTCGATTTACGCTACTTTCTAGGTGGTCGTGGGACCCATACCGGAGGCGTCGCGGTTTGGCCGTCTTCAGGCCATGGATGGCGCGGGTACTTGCGCATCAGCTCCCGTCGAACCGTCGGATAGTGACGTTCCCAAAAGCCGCTCAGATCCGAGGTGACCTGCTGGGCGCGCCCGTTGGGTGCCAGCAAATGCAGCGTCAGAGCCACCTTGCCGCGGCAGACGCGAGGCGTCTGCTTCATGCCGAAGAAATCCTGCAGGCGTGACTCGAGCCAGGGGGGCTTACCGGCCTCGTAATGAATCTCGGCGTTCTTGCCGCCTGGGAGTCGGAGCGCCTCGGGCGTCTCGTTGGCCAGCAGCCGCTCGACGCTCGGACCCAGCGACTGGCGCAGCTCGCGAGCGGGATCCAGCTCGCGCAGCTGCGCGAAGCTGACGCGGCCGTCGCAGAGCCTTCGAGCGGCTTCGTCGTCGAGCGAGGCCGTCACTTCGGGCAGGCCGGCCTCCGGAAAATGCTCGCGCAGCAGCGCGAGCCGCGCGACGAGCGCTGCCCAACCCTCGCTCGACAGCGAGTTGAACAGGCCGCGCGATTTTGCCGCCTCGAACAGCATGCGTGTGGCCTCGGGGGAAGGCTGTGCCGCGCCGCGCTCTTCGTCGAGCAAGATAGCGCCGAACGCCATGCCCTCGCGGCGCTCTACGCGCTCCGCGTCGCTGCTCCAGGTCAGCTCGTCTTTCATCTCGATGCGCGAGCCGTAGTCTTCGAGCAGCCAATTGGCTTCGATGCTGGTGGCCAGGCGTACGGCGCCTTGTGCACGACCGCCGCCGAAGCTCTGCTCGTCGGCCGCGACAGCGACCAAAAGCTCGCCATCGTGAACGACGCTGGTCGGGCTCAACTTGGCCGAGCCGCCCTGCGACAGCACGATGTCCGGCTGACCCGCCCGCCGGCGCTTGCCGACTCGGTCGGGAAAACCGCTCAAAATGCTGCGGCGGACGGCGGCGTCCAGCGCTTCGGGCGAGTCCGGGCGTGCGCTGCGTTGGCGTGGATTGCCCGTCAGATTGCTGGAGAGCTTGCGGTAGGTCGTCGAAACCGACTGCACGGTGCGCACGTCGAGACCGGCGCGCTTGACGCCGTCGGGGCGAAAATTGACGGCTTCGGCTTCGGCGAAGCGGCTCATCAGCTCCAGCACGTCGCACGGTCCGCTGACGCCGAGGTCGCGCTGCGCGCCGGGTGACATGCGCAGGCGTGCGTCGCTGCGAATGTCGCGCTCGGAGAGCAGCGCCGCTGCCAGGCAGGCTTCGCTGCCAACGCCCAGCTCTTGGCCCCGCGTCACTACCCGCGCCAGTCGTGGGTGCAGCGGCAGATTGAGCAGGCGGCGTCCCGATTCGGAAATATCACCCTTGGGAGTGGTGGCGCCGAGCCAGCTCAAGAGCTCGCGTGCGGCGCTGAGCGCGGCCTCGGGCGGAGGCGTCAGCCAGCTCAGCGCGCCCGGGTCCGCGATGCCCGCGCCGGCCAGAGCGAGCACGGCTTCGCTCAGATCGGCCCGGGCAATCTCTGGTAATTCGTGCTCGCGCCGGGCTTCGAAATCGCCCTTGGTGTAGAGCCGCAGCACGCGGCCCTCGCGGGTGCGGCCAGCGCGGCCCGCCCGCTGGGTGGCCGAGGCCCGGCTGATCTTTACGGTGGAAAGCGTGGGCAAGCCGCTCCACGGCGAATGGCTGGCCAGGCGCGCCAGCCCGGAGTCGATGACGGTGGTGACGCCGTCGATGGTGACGGACGTCTCGGCCACGTTGGTCGACAGCACCACTTTGCGGCGCGCCGCAGGCTCGACCGCGCGCGCCTGTTCGGCGATCGGCAAATCGCCGTGCAGCGGCAGCACCAGCAGGTTGCGCTCGGCGGCCAGCGGCTCGAGCGCCGTGAGCGCGCGGCGGATGTCGCCCGAGCCTGGCAAGAACACCAGAACGTCGCCGCTCTCGTCGGTCGTGGCGGCGCGGACCGCGGAGACGATTTGCTTGTCGAGCGGGCGATCATCGACGGCGGGCAGGTGCTCGATCACGAGCGGAAACGTTCGCCCCTCGCTGCGCACGCGCTGCGCCCCCAGCAGCTGCGCCACGGGCTCGGCGTCGAGCGTGGCGCTCATGACGGTGAGGCCCAGCTCCGGACGGCGCAGACGCAGCCGCTGCAGGAGTACGAGCAGCAAGTCGGTGAGCAGGCTGCGCTCGTGAAACTCGTCCAGCACTAGCTGGCCGACGCCTGGCAGGTCGGGCTCAGCCAAGAGGCGGCGCAGCAGCACGCCCTCGGTGACGTAGCGAATTCGTGTCTTGGGGCCGGAAACCTCCTCGAAGCGCACGCTGTAACCGACGGTCTCGCCGAGCCGCTGCCCGCGCTCGCTGGCAACGCGCGCCGCCGTGAGGCGCGCCGCCAGACGGCGCGGCTCTGCCACGATCACTTCGCCGGTTGGAAAAGCTTCGTGGATCGCCCAGGGCACGCGCGTGGTCTTGCCGGCGCCGGGCGGCGCCTCGAGCACCAGCGGCGCGCCGCTCTCGAGCGCTCGCCGAATGTCCGGCAGCACCACGTCGATGGGAAGGGGAGTGACCACGAAGGCCTAGAGCAGGAACGAGACGCCGACGCTGGCGGTCGGGTGACCGATGCGCATGGTCAAGCTGATGCGATCGGTGAAATGAAAGCGTCCACCCGCGTACAGCGCAGGGCGTACGTTGGTCTTGTTCTTGCCCAGATCTATGACGCCGCCCGGTTCACCGAACACGGACCAGTTGCGCGACAGCCAGAAGTTCCACTGCATCACCACGGGTAGCCGAAAGTGGTCTTTGGCCCAATCGACGCCGAAGCCGATGCCGACGGTGTTGTTGATGCTGGAGACGAAGCCGTTGTCGACCAGCTCGATCGTGCCGCGAAAACCGATACCAGGCCGCAGCTCGTCGAACGGCGCGACTAGCGCGTGCGGCTCGGCTTCGAAGACGTAGTCGGGGTGAGCACCCGGGATCTTGATCGTGGAGGTGTCCGCCAGCGCCACCTCTGCCGAGAGGATCGCCGAGGACGCAGCCAGCGTCGCCAAGAGAAGTCGAAGCTTCATGGGCTCTAGCTGTAGCGCAGGCGGGGCTGACGCCTCAACGTTTGACCGCGTCGAAGCGGGTGTGGGTGACGTCCAACCGGGCGTTTTGCGGGAATTTTAGGCGGCCAACGGCATTTCGGACGCAGGCGTTGAGCGCGCTGCTGGATGGGCTGCTCACGACCGTGATGCCGATGGCGCGGCCGTCTTTAACGGCGGCGCAGATCTCGAACACCGTGCGATCGGGGATGGAGCATCCCGACAGGTAGCGGCCGTTTTGTAAGATGCTTGCGTAGGCCTCGCGCGTGATGTCGGCTGGGCCGCGCGCGCCGCCGATCGTGAGCTGCTCGTTGTTGCGCGCGATGGCGGCCTCGCAGCTGGTGACCGCGACCGGCGCGTCTCGATCCGTCGCAGGAGGCGCGTTGGGTTCGGGGGCGTGCTCGCTCGGTCGGTCTTCGGCGCGCTCGAACAAAGAGTCGATGCGTGGGCCGTCGGCCGCGCGCTCGGGCCGCGCGGGACGTGACGAATCGGTGAACTCAGGAAACGAAAACGCCACAGGAGCGGGCTCTGCTGTGCGGATTGGCGGAGCCTGTTCGACGCGCTCGGACTTCGCTTCGGAGGTGCGCGCGTCGGCGCGGCGTTCGCCTGGCTCCGTATCGGTGCGTTCGACTTCGCGATCCCTTGCCGCTGCCGCTGGACTCTCGACGTCGACCGGCGGCTCGGTTCCTGCTACGGGCACGCTCGGCTCCGCGGCGGGCGCGGCGGCGGCTGGAGCCATTTCGACCGCGGTTTGCGGCTCGGCTGCGGGGGCGGGCAGCGCAGCAGCTGCGGCCGGCGGCGCGACGGCTTCGTCCAGCGGGTTCGGGCCAAGTTGGGTGAAGCCGTAGGTGAGCGCGCCCATTGCCAGCCAGTAGCCGACGGCCGGCACGGCTAACGGCGGCAAACGCCAGCGCCGACGTGGCGCGCGGCGCGCCTCCGTCGGAAACGTCAAGCGAGGGCGTATGTCGAGGTGAACGGCCACCGGGGCGCGCATCGTGCAACGTGCCGGCGCATGTTACAACCTTTGTCGCTTTGACCCGACGGGCTGCTCTCTTCGATATGGACCGCACGCTGTTGCGGGTGGATTCCGCGCGGCTCTACACGCAGTTTCGCCGCGATCGAGGTGAAGCGTCGCTGCTGGACGCCCTGCGCGTGGCGCTTTGGGCCACGCAATACACGCTCGGCATCATCGACGCGCCCAAGGTGGCGCGCCAGGCGCTGCGTAGCTTTCAGGGCCGCGCCGAGACATGGCTGCAAGAGAGCTGCGCGGAGTGGTTCCCGAAATACGTGCTGCCCGAAGTGCAGCAGGCGGGGCGCGCCGCGGTCAAGAAGCACCGTGACGCGGGAGACTTCGTGGCCATCGTCACCGGCGCGACGCGCTACGTGGCGGAGCCTGTCGCGGCCGAGCTCGGCATCGAGCACGTAATCTGCTCCGAGCTGGAGCTCGACGTCGAAGGTCGATTCACCGGTCGCGTCGTCGAGCCGCTCTGCTACGGCTCGGGCAAGATCGAGCGCGCCGCCAAGGTCGCCGAACGCGAAGGCTTCCGCCTCGAAGAGTCGAGCTTCTATAGCGACAGCATCACCGATCTGCCATTGCTCGAAGCCGTGAGGGCGCCGATCGTGATCAATCCGGATCGGCGCCTGCGCAAGATCGCGACGCAGCGGGGTTGGCCCATTGAGGCTTGGTGAGCTCGCAGGGGTTAGGAGTGAGGGGTTAGCAGGGTGGTGAAAAAGGTCGGCGAGGCCTGATCTTACACCGGGACCCAAGTGATGGGGATGCCCACCCCCGTCCGTGCTCGGCCTGCGGCCTGCGCGCGGCCGACCCCTCCCAAATCG
>DATAKF010000058.1:0-46095 GCA_036261775.1 Polyangiaceae bacterium
CCGCCCGTAACCTGAAAACCCGCTCCTTGCTCGCTCCCGAGGAAATGAATTTTTGATTTGGTCCTCCAAATCAAAAATTGCGTTCTCGCCCTCGCGGACCTCCCCGCCTCCCCGCCTCCCTGTTTTCTCGCGCTCGAGACGTCGAACGAGACCGGGCACCGCTACGGAAGTTTCTGCGAGTGAGGCTGCGCGGTGGCAGCCCCAGCAAGCAGCTACCTTGCTCGGCTCGCCCCACCCCTCCTGATCCCTCCGCTGCCTGACCCCTGACCCCTGACCCCCAGCCGGAGCTGCTGCGGTTGCGTGCGGCGGACGCGGATTCTTTGAAATCCGTCGTCTTGCACGACGGACGAAATACGGGAAGAAGCTGAAGCTTTCCGCGCGGCTGGTCCATAGCCACGTGAACGGTGAGCGTCCCCTCGAGCATGTGCGCTGCGTAGCGACGAGGCGGTCCTGACTTGCCATGACTCGCGCGCGCCGTCGCGCCTGAGCGGAGCTTCATTTTCAATGCCGAAACTCAAACTTGGTGGGTGGTCGTCGGTTGGCGCGGTAGGCGGCGTCGTCTCCCTGCTGCTGGGTTGCACGGGTGTGATGTCGGGCGATCCCACCGCCACCCCCCCGGGAAGTGGCGCGGGTGGTCCTCCGATCACGGGCGGGGCTGGCAGCGCCGGGGTCGGCACGGGTGGCACGGGTGCCACCGGTTACTCCAAGCCGCTCGTCGACGTGATGACGATCCGCCGGCTGAACCGCACGCAGTACACCAACACGCTGCAAAAGCTGACCGGCACGACGCAAGACCACGGCGCCAAGCTACCGCCCGAAAATTTGTCGTTCGGCTTCGACAACATCGGCGAAGCGCTGGCGCTGCAGCCGCTGCACATCGAGATCTTCGAGCAGTCCGCCGACGCGGTGCTGACCGAGCTGTTCGCGCGCCCCGCCACCGACCCGGCCCGCACCAAGGTGCTCGGCTGCGACGTGCAGAGCGGCGGTCACGCCTGCGTCGTGTCCACGGTCTTGGCGTTCGCCGAGCGCGCTTTCCGTCGCCCGGTCGTCGAGGCCGAAATCACGAGCTTCGTCAGCATCGCGGACAGCTTCACGAGCACGGGCGGCACCGCTGCCGAGGGATTGAAGCTGGCGCTCAAGGCGGTGCTGATGTCACCGCACTTCATCTTCCGCGTGGAGCTCGATCCGTCGCCGACCGCCAAGGACGTGCATCCGCTCAACGCTTACGAGCTGGCGTCGCGCCTCAGCTACTACTTGTGGAGCAACATGCCGGACGACGCGCTGTTCGCCAGTGCCAAGAGCGGCGCGCTGCTCACCGCCGCAGGGCTCGAGAGCGAGGTGACGCGCATGCTGAGTGACACGCAGGCCAAAGCGTTGGTCTCGGACTTCGCGGGCCAATGGTTGAACATCCGCCGCGTCGAGACGCTGAAGCCCGACGCCGCCACCTACCCGACCTGGAGCGCGCAGCTGGCGGCCGACATGGAGACCGAGAGCTTCATGACCTTCGCCGAGCTGCTCACGCAGGGTCGCCCGCTGACCGAGCTGCTCACCAGTGACTTCACGTTCGTGAACAAGAACCTGGCCAAATTCTACGGCATCGCCGAGCCCGCGACCGAAGGCTTCAGCAAGGTGTCGCTCGCCGGAAGCCACCGCACCGGCTACCTGATGCAGGGCTCGTTCCTGGCTCTGACCAGCAACCCAACCCGCACATCGCCCGTGAAGCGCGGCAAGTGGGTGCTCGAGCAGCTGCTGTGCTCACCGCCGCCGCCACCGCCAGCCGGCGCCAAGTTCGATCTCGACGAGGCGAACATGGGCGGCCAGTCCGTGCGCGCGCGGCTCGAGGAGCATCGCGCCAAAGAGCCGTGCAACACCTGCCACAAGCTGATGGACCCGATCGGGCTGTCGTTCGAGAACTTCGACGGCATCGGCGCGTATCGCACCTCCGATCAGTTCGGGCCGATCGACGCGACCGGCACGCTCAACACGGCAGCGGGTCCGGTCGACTTCGCTGGCGCCGAGCAGCTGGTTCCGCTGGTCACCAGCGACGAGCGGCTTGCACCTTGCGCAGCGGAGCGGGTGCTGACTTACGCGGTGGGTCGCGGCTTCAGCACCGACGACGCCAACGCATTGAAAGACGTACTTGCGGCGACCAACGCCTCGGGCAAGGGCCTACGCGGCCTGTTCGCGAGCGCGGCGCTGAGTGAATCCTTCAAGAACCGCCGCGCGGTGGGAGAATGAGCATGCGAAAGCTTTCGATCGGGCGACGACTGTTCTTGGGCTCTGCTGCCGTCACGGTGGCGTTGCCGTTCTTCGAGTCCCTGGCGCCGCGCGAAGCGCGAGGCCAAGCCGCCGCGGTGCCCAAGCGCTTCCTCGGCGTCTTCGCGCCAAACGGCTTCGACATGGCGGATTTCCGGCCGAAGAGCGCCTCCGGCGCGCCCATCGCGCTGGGCCCGATGATGGCGAGCCTGGAGCCGTTCAAAGATCACCTGCTGGTGCTGGGAGGGCTGCAGAACACCAAGCAAGATCGCCCGCTCGGCGATCACTCGGGCGGCATCGGTTCGATGCTGACCAACCGCACGGTGACTTACGACACCGAAAAAATGGGCGGTCCCTCCATCGATCAGATCATCGCCAAACAGATCGGGGGCGCCACCAAGCTGGCCTCGCTCGAGCTGGCAGGCGAGCAAGGCGCCACGGAGGGCTCGTGCGACAGCGGCTACCGCTGCTCGGTCGGCAATCACATCTCGTTCGACATGACCGGCGCGCCGCTGCCCAAGCTGTACCAGACGGGCCAGATCTTCGATCGCTTGTTCCAAGGCTTCGATCCGGGCGCGAGCCAGGCCGAAATCGACCGGCGCAATCAGTACCGAAAGAGCGTGCTCGACGCGGTGCTGGCGCAAGCCACCGAGCTGAAAGCCAAGCTCAACACCGCCGACGCGCTCAAGCTGGAGCAGTACTTGAGCGCCGTGCGCGAGGTCGAGAAGCGCATCGAAATCGCGTCCGGTGGCAGTTGCTCACCGCCCACCAAGAACGACGGTCAGCTCACCGACCAGCAGCGCCACGAGGTGCTGAACGAGCTAATCTCGCTGGCTTTCCAGTGCGACGCCACGCGCGTCGCGTCGTTGATGTGGGGTAACGTCACCAGCAACCGCAACTACGCGTCGATCGGCGCGTCCGGCGGGCACCACGACATCTCCCACCACGGCGGCAACGCCGACAACATCTCCAAGCTGAAGAAGATCGGCAAATGGGAGATGGATCGCTTGGCGCACCTCTTGGGCAAGCTCAAGAGCTTGCCCGATGCCGACGGCCGCACGGTGCTCGACAACACGCTGATCTTCTACTCCAGCGACATCTCGGACGGTGACTCGCACAACCACGATGACATGCCGGTCGTGCTAGCCGGTGGCGGCGCGGACTTTACGTTGAACCGCTACGTCACGTACCCCGAGAAGCCGCACTTCAGCGATCTGTTCATCTCTATTGCCAACGCCTTCGGCTCCGACATCAAGACGTTCGGCGAGCACGGCACGAAGCCGCTAGCGGGGTTGAAGGGCTGATGCGACGCTCGACTTCGTGGGGCTCGTCGCTACTGCTGGTGCTGGGCGCCTGCAGCGCCAACACGGATCCGCTCGAAGGCGCGGGCGCGGCAGGCTCGAGCACGGGCGGCGGCGGCGTGTCGAGCGCGGGCATGAGCGGAGCCGGGCAACCAGCCGCCGGCGCCAGCACGAGCAGCGCCGGCACCACGACGGGCGGAAGCAGCGCGGGCAGCGCGACCGCCGGGAGCGGCGGTGAGGTCGCGGTAGGTGGTGGCGGGGGCGGCGCAGCGGGCGGCAGCGCCGGTAGCGGCGGCGGCACACCAGCCGGTTGCGTGGCAGCCGGACCGCCCGGAAAAACCGGGCAACAGTGCGACCCGGGCACCGAAGGCAACGGCACCTTCGACCAGAAGCAGCCGGCCAGCAATCTGCCCCCGGAAGCGCAAGGCAACCCGGAAGGCGAGCTCTCGGGCGGCAAGCAGCTGCAGAGCAAGGTCTTTGGCTACAGCTTCAACTACCGCACGTACAAGCCAGCAGCCTACCAAGCCGGCAAGCCCGCCGCGTTGATGATCTTTCAAGACGGCGGCAACTACACCGGCAACTTCAAAGCGCCGCGCGTGTTCGACTCGCTGATCAAAGAGGGCAGCGTGCCCGTGATCATCTCCGTGTACATCGACCCGACGGGCCAGCGCAGCAAAGAGTACGACACGCGCGACGCCAAGTACGGCACCATGATCACGACCGAGCTCCTGCCCGAGCTGGCCAAAACCTTCGACTTGGTCGACGATCCTGACGGTCGCGCCATCGGCGGTCATAGCTCGGGTGGTGGCTGCGCGTTCAACGTGGCGTGGCAATTCACCGAGCAGTTTCACAAGGTCCTGACTCACAGCGGCACTTTCGTGAACCTGCAAGAGCCGGGCAATCACGACTACGTGAACATCGTGAAGGCCGAGCCCAAGCGCCCCATCCGGGTCACGCTCTTGGCGGGCTCGAACGATCTTGCGTGCTGCGGCACCAGCTGGTTCACCGTGAACAACGAAATGGCAGCCACCCTCACGACGGCTGGCTATCCTTACCGGTACCTGAAGAGCTCGACCCAGCACGGGCCCACGCAGTGGCATTTCAACGACTTTCCAGAGGGCCTGCGTTGGCTCTGGAGAGGCTACACGCTGCCGCACTACGCCAAGTAGCCTGGGGCTAGCTCGGCTGGTACGGTCGGCGCCGTGAGCGCGTTCGACGTCGTAGTTTTCGGAGCCGGCTTTACCGGAAGTCGAGTTTGCGAAGCGGCGCGGGCGCGTGGGCTGACGGCGCTGGGCGTGGTGCGATCGGACGAGAGCGCGGCGGCGCTGCGAGCGCGCGGCGTCGAGGTAACGACGCTCGACGCCTTGGAAGTTGCACGGCGCCACGTCGGTTCCGACACGCACGCCATCGTGACATTTCCGCCAGCGGGCGGGACGGATGCGGCGCTGGCTCCGCTCTTGGCCGGCGCTCGTGCGGTTTCGTACCTGTCGACCACGGGCGTCTACGAAGACTTGGAAGGCGTCGTGGACGACTCGACGCCGCTACCGTCGCAGCCTTCGCCGAAGTACGCAGCCGTCTTGGCGGCAGAAGCCGCGTACCGAGCCGTCGGCGGCGCGGTGCTGCGCTCGCCGGGCATCTACGGCGCGGAGCGGGGCATTCACGTCCGCTTGGCGCGCGGTGACTTCAAGCTCTCGGGTGACGGCAGCCGCTACGGCTCGCGCATCCACGTCGAAGACTTGGCGGTCCTGCTGCTCGCCAGCGCCACGACGCCTCGTGAAACCTTCGTGGTCGGTGATCTGGAACCGTGCCGCCAACGCGACATGGTCGAGTGGCTCTGCCAACGGCTCGCTCTCCCCTTCCCCGCCTCCGCCCCGCTCGCCGAAGTCCACGAAACCCTGCGGCGCAACCGCCGCATCGACTCCAGCCGCGCCCTCGAGCGCCTCGGCGTCACGCTCCGCTATCCTAGCTATCGAGAAGGCCTAACAACCACACCGACGGCCTCCGACCGCTAGGCGGCCTCTCGCAACTGCACTGCCAACTGCCGACTGCCAACTTTCTCCCCCATGACTTGGCTCACCCTCCTGCTGCTCGTCGTCTCCAACGTGTTCATGACCTTCGCCTGGTACGGTCACCTGAAGAACCATCAGGCATCACCGTTGTGGGTAGTGGTACTAGCAAGCTGGGGCATCGCGTTCTTCGAGTATTGCTTTCAAGTTCCAGCCAACCGCCTGGGCGCAAAAGCTGGGCTCGTCACCGCGCAGCTCAAGACCATCCAAGAGGTCATCACGCTGGTGGTATTCGTTGCCTTCGCTACCCTGTATTTGGGCGAGCAATTGCGCTGGAACCACTTCGTGGGCTTCGGTTTCGTCGCAGTAGGTGCGCTGTTCGTGTTCAAACCTTGGTGATAAACCGGCCAATAACCGGCCTCGCCGGCGACACGCGACCACACTACTGAACTGACGTTTTCGCGCCATGCTGCGACCAGAACCGGCCAGGGCTGAAAACACTCCCGTGCTACTTTGAGGCTGAATCCCATGACGAGCGCCCTGGAACGCCAAGCCGCGAGCCTCTTCACCGTCGGTTTTTACGGGAAATCCGTGACAGAAGACCTCAGCGGGCTGCTCGCGCGCGGCGTGGGCGGCGTGATCTTCTTCGCGCGCAACGTGGGCACACCGGCCGAGGTGTTGGAGCTGAATCGCGAGCTCAAGCGGGTGGCCGCGCGACCGCTCTTGCTCGCCGTCGACCAAGAAGGCGGCCAAGTTGCACGGCTTCGCCAAGGCTTTACGGAGCTTCCACCCATGCGCGCCGTGGGCGCCACCGGCAGCGCTACGTTGGCGAGAGAGCTGGGCATGCTGATCGGCCGCGAGCTGCGCGCCGTCGGCTTCGACATGAACTACGCGCCCGTGCTCGACATCGACACCAACCCGGACAACCCGATCATCGCCGCGCGCTCGTTCGGGCGCACGCCCGAGCTGGTGACGGAGCTGGGGCTCGCGTTGGCGGCCGGCCTGCAAGAGGTCGGCGTCGCCGCGTGCGGCAAACACTTTCCGGGCCACGGCGACACCAGTCAAGACTCGCACCTCGAGCTGCCCAAGCTGCCCCATGCCATGGCCCGGCTCGAAGAAGTCGAGCTGGCGCCGTTCAAGGCCGCAGCCAAGGCCGGCATCGCGTCGTTCATGACAGCCCACGTCATCTTCGAAGCCGTCGACGCGAAGTACCCGGCCACCATGAGCCGCGCCGTTCTAACCGGCATTTTGCGCGAAAAATTGGGTTATGACGGCATGGTCGTCACCGACGACGTCGAGATGAAGGCCATCGCAGACAACTACGGCGTCGAAGAAGCCGTGCTGCTCGGCCTGGGCGCCGGGGTCGATCACTTCTTGTGCTGCCACACGGCAGAGCTCGCTCACCGCGCCATCGATGCCATCGTCAAAGCGGTGCAAGACGGCAGGCTGAGCCAAAGCGTCCTCGATTCGGCGACACGCCGCTTCGGCGCCGTGCGTTCGCGCTTCGAAAAGCCAGTCGGCCCCGCCTCGGGCCTGGCAACGCTGCGGAGCCGCGAGCACCTCGCGCTGGTGTCCCGCATCTTGGGCACGGTCGACGCGAACCTGGCCGCGGTCGGCAAAGACCCGACCGAGATCATGGAGCAAATCCGCGTCGAACGTGAGCGCGCTCGTTCAGCTCACTGACGCTGGCGGCTTGCGCGCTCTGCCCGTTAGGCAAGCGCGGACTCACAGAGGCTGCAGCGTCCCCGCACGGCAAGCATAGCTGCGTGTCGTGAGCCGCGAGACCGCCAAATATGCCACGATCAAGCTCTTGCCCGTCCAACCTGCGCGCGCGCCGGTGGGCAAGAATGGGGGCGGCAAGACGGCCTCCAAGTTGCCCCGAGGCTCGCGCAACGTCAGCACAAAGCGCCCTTGCCGAAGCTCGGCTCGCTCCGGCGTGCAGCTGATCTGCAGAGCGTCGATGTAATCGGGTTGCACTTGTTCGTCGTTGAGCGGCACCGGGACCGCCTTTCGCTTGCCGTGACAGTCGCCGACCAACCAGGGCCGCCCTTCGACGTCGACCGTGCCCAGCGGCAAGCAGCCTTTGAGCAGCGGCTCCGCGCGCGCGTACTCTGGCTGGTATTGGATGGTGAACATGGTCGTGACCGGGTCTGCGCCCTCGCGCGTGCAAACGCCGTAGTGAAAGCGCCCCGCCGAAACCGCCAGCTCCACCGAATGCGACGCGCATGGCACCGGCACCGAAAGCGGCAGCCCCGTCTTCTCCGCCGCGCCAACACGCAACCTCTGGAAGTCGAAGCCCACGCAATCCGGCGCCTGCGATTGCACGCACGGCGCCGCGAGGCCTCGCCACATCACCAGCGCGCGCTCCTGCGCTACTTCGGGCGCAATCACCAAATTTCCGCGCGCAGACTCCGCGGAAACCGCCGCAGCGCCCAAATCCAAAAGCACCGGCGCCGCCGCTCCCGCCACGACCGTTCCCATCGCTCGCGCCTCGGCCTGCCCCTGCTCCACCCAAGCCAGCGCCAGCTGCTCTCCCACGGAGGTCGCCGCCAAATCCGTCACCTTGCCCAGCATCCGCGTCGGCACCGCCACGCTGCGCGCTGCCCCGCGCGCGCTGCCGTCTTGGGCCAAGTCGGCTTCGAACAGCCAGCCCGGCCCTTGCTTGGCGCTTGCCCACAGCAGCCGGAGCCCGTCGGGCCGCGCCACCAGCTCGAAAGCAGACGGCGAGCTCAGTTCGTCATTGCTGACCAAGCGCGACGCGCCCCCAAGCGAAGCACCGCCGCTGAGCGACACGCTGGCACTTTTGCTTGGAGCCGCGCCAGTAGTCGAAGGTTTGCTGCAGCCCATGGCCGTCAGGAGCAAGAGACTCAAGGCTTTGGAGGCGCGCCGCAACATGGTGAAGCCGTGATGAATCCACGAAGTGCGCGCGCTTGTCTACGCCGATGCATCTCGTTGAGCCGCCCAAGTGACCACGTCGGCCG
The DNA here is from genome assembly GCA_036261775.1 of Polyangiaceae bacterium. Lineage (GTDB taxonomy): Bacteria > Myxococcota_A > Polyangia > Polyangiales > Polyangiaceae > PMG-095. Next base: position 8,545 of record DATAKF010000058.1, read on the forward strand.
CCAGTCTTGCGTGACCTCGCTCGTCACGCGCAATGCCGCGCAGCGCGCGTCGCTCAGAAGGGTCGCGCGTGTCAGCCGCGCGCGCGACCACCACCTGCGCGGCTGCGCCTTCGCCGACGCAGCCGTCCCACCAAGATTCACGGGCAATCTCCAACAACGGCCTCGCGCGTCGCACGCACAGGTACGGCAGCTCTGAAGCCCGAACGTCCCGCCCCAGGTATGCGGCAGCCAGAGCAAAGCACGTACGCGCGTGACGGATCTCTTCGGCCGCCGCCGCGCGCGCTCGCGCGATTAGGGAACGCGGCGCGCCATGCTCGGCCAGCTCCAACGCCAACCGCTCGAAGGCCGGCACGGAGGCATGCTCGTCGAGTCCGTCTTCCAAATATGACAGCCCGATGCGCTCCCGCTCAGCAGACGCGAGCTGCCGCCCGAGTGAAGCGCTGCGACGCCGGCCCAGACGCGCTCGGCCACGCCAGGTGCTGCCGTCATCGCAGCGCAAAGGCCGGCCGTGCGGGAGACCGAGGTTGAACTTCGAGTAGAAGTCCAGGTCCACGGAGAGGCAGAGGCCAAACAGACCGCCTCCTTCGACGTCGCCTCCCGTGCCAACAGCGGCGAGGCCCTCGAGGGTGATGGCCGGCGCCGCGTGCCCTTCGCGCGGGGGCTTCAGCATCAACACGGGCCCCCCGCGAAGGCCCGCGTACCCGCCCGTGGCCTCACCCATTTGGGTGCCGATGCGACCGCCTGCACGAAAGCCGAAGCGTTCACCCACGCTCGCGTACTCGAGTCCAGATTCGAACGTTCCCTCGTCGTCGCCGCCGTCGAGCCGCGAGCCGCCGCTCAGGCTCAGTGGAATGCCCAGCTGCGTTCCCTGCTCCCCGCTCGCGCTACCGAGCCCCATGGTGAACGTGCCGCGCCCTTCGAGCACTGCTCCCGTTGGCTGCGTCCTCACCTCGGGCCCCGCCCGCATGCTGATCGTACACCCAGCACTCAGCAGAACGAGCGGTGCCCCGAGCAGTAAACGGCTACCCATGCCCAACCAGCAGAGCACAACTTGCAACAGTGGGTCGAATCGCGCTCGGCGTACGGCACGGTTCCTGCCTTGGCGGCTGGCATGACTCGCTCGCAAGCCAAGCAATTGCGCCTACTGTATTGGATCATCACGCCCCTCTTCCTACTGGGCCAAGGCTGGGCGGCGATGCAGTACTTGACCGACGCGCCGCGAATGACCGACACCATCACGGCGCTCGGCTACCCGGTGTACTTCATGAAAATCTTGGGGGTAGCCAAGCTGCTAGGCATCGCCGCCATCGTGTCGGGCATTTCACCGACGCTCAAAGAGTGGGCTTATGCAGGGTTTACGTTCGACGTTTGTGGCGCTTTTGCGTCACACCTGAGCGCAGGTGACTCACTCCTCGTTGCCCTGGTGCCTGCAGCGTTCTTCGTGTTTCAGCTGGCGTCTTACCTGCTGTGGAAACAGCTCGCGCTACGCAGCGCCATGCGCCGCCGCCGCCATATGTACGATTTGCCGCAAGGTGGGGCCGAGCTCCAAACATGAGCCAAGCTCAAGCGCGCGCACTGGCATCGACCAGCCCCCCGCTCCAAGAAACACCGCAAGAAGTGGCGCAGAAGCAGCCGCTCGCGCTGCGAGTGTTGGTGGTCACGCTGTGTCTGGCAGCAGCCGTCGCGCTGCTGCCATTCTGGGCGCCGCTGGTCGTCGCGGCGTGGGCGGCTGTCTTGGCGGCGCCGCTGCATCGCGCCGTCGTCAAGCGCATTCATCGGCGCAAAGGCGCGGCAGCCGTGCTGACCGTGCTCCTGGTCGTGGTGTTTCTGGTGCCCCTCGTGACCGTCACGCTCTCCCTGTCCGCGTCCGCGGTCGAGCTAGGACGTCGCCTGCTCCAATCGGGGAGTGGCACCGAAGCCTTGCGCTCACTAGCTGCTAACGGCGACCAATCCGCGTTCGATCTTCACAAGTTGGACTGGAAACAGGGCCTGGAGCTAGCGCGACAGCATGGCCAGAGCGCCATGGGCGTCGCAAAAACCGTGTTCGGCGCCGCAACCGTCATGGCTTTGGGCGGCGTCGTGTTCGTGTCGGCGTTCTACACGTTTCTGTTCGAGGGCTCTCGCCTGCACGAATGGTTGCTCGTGCATTCGCCGCTCGAACGCGGCCAGTTCCATCGCCTTTCTAGTGTCTTTTCCGAGGTGGGCCGCGGGCTCTTGATAGGCGTGGGCCTGACCGCCATCCTCCAGGGCGTAGTCGCGACGATTGGCTATGTCGTGTGTGGTGTGCCGCAGCCACTGGTCCTGGGTCTAGTCACCATCTTCGGTTCGCTGATTCCGTCCGTTGGGTCGGCCCTGGTTTGGGCGCCTGTGGCGGCCGGCCTGCTGATCTCCGGTCGCCCCGGCGCGGCCATTGCCATGCTCGTCATCGGCTGCGTGGTATCGCTGGTCGACAACTTGGTGCGGCCACTGTTCGCGCAGTATGGCCAGCTGCACATGCATGGTCTGGTACTCTTCGTATCCATGCTGGGCGGCATCGCGGTGTTCGGAGCGGGTGGTCTGCTGCTCGGCCCGCTCTTGGTGCGCCTTGCGACCGAAGGCCTGAGCATGCTGCGCGAAGCGACGCCCGAGACCTTTCCGGAGGATTAGCCGGGGGGCAATGGCGCCGCGATCTCGGACCAGGCGGCTTGTAAGGCTTTTTGCATGCGCTCGTTCAGGTTGTGGCCGGCCTTCTCGTCGCCCACGATCAGCACCTGCAGGTTGGCCTTTTCCAGCACTTGCTTGGCGTCCCGAGCGCTGCGAAAGCACGGAGCCCCGCCGCACACCAACACGACGCGGCGACCGCCTGCCGCAAAAAAGCCCTTCGCGAAAGCCGGGCTGCGCGCAATGGCGTAGCCGCCTTCCGCCAAGATCACGATCGGAAAGCGCGCCGCGTTCTTCAGCAAGAACGGCTCCGAAAGCGTCGCCCCTTGTGAGAAGCCAGCGTAGATGAAGGGCGCCGAGTCGACGTAAGACTCGTAGCGGGCTTTCACGATGCTCACGCTCGCATCCGCCCTCTCTGTCAGCTGTTGAGCTGATGCCCAGGCGAACGTCTCGGGTGAGAGGCGCGCGCCTTGGGGGCAAACCACGAATGAGCTGGCTTGCGATGCCAGGCGCCAACCACCGCACGCCCACTCCGGTCTGTCGCCCGCGCCATGGACGCCAACGATCAGTCGACTAGGTGCGACCGCACCGACTGGCGGCGTGACCAACACGGTCCGCTCGCCGTCCTTCAGCTGCTCGAGCCACGCGCCCTCCAAGGGTGGTAAGCGCGGGGGCGCCACTGCCTTTGCAGCGAGGCTCGACGCCGGATGTGGCTCGACGCTCGCGCTTTCGGCGCTGGTAGCTGGCCCTAACGGCAGAGCTTGCGGTAACTCGGGGGTATTCCTGCAGCCCGACAGGGCAATGGTCGAGAGCGCGCTGGTGACGAGCAGCAGCGCGCGGCCAACCGCGACAGCTCGCCATCGTTCCGCTGCTCGGCTGACCAAGCAGGCCCTACTTGCCCGAAGCCGTGCCGGGGCCAGAGCTGCCCGTCACATGCCCGCCCTCGGCTTGATCCGCGTAGCTGGCGGCGCCGTTCGAGGGTTGCGCGGGGGCATTCGCGGCGGGTTTCTCCGAGATATTGCTACGCTTCGTCGCATCACCTAGCACCAAGTCGACGCGGCGATCGAGCGCCATGCCGTCTGAATCGTAACCGGTCGCGCCTTGCTCACCGCGCGACACGACCAACAGCTTCTGCTCAGGCACGCCCTTGGCAATCAGGTAGTTGCGAGTGGCCTCCGCGCGGTTCGCTCCCAGCTCGTGGTTGTGCTCATCAGTGCCGCGCACGTCGGTACGGCCAATGATGGTGATCGTCCGATTCTGCAGCGGGCCGTCTTTCATGCAGTTGGCCACGTCCGCCAAGATATCTCGGCCTCGCGGGTGCAGCGACGCCTTGTCGACGTCGAACTGCGGTAGCTCTCCAGGGTTGGCCGGAAAGCGGCAATCGGCCATGATCTCGTCCGAAAGACGAATGGCAGTGCCGCCTCGGCCGACGTCCTGGCTGGCAGTGGGCTCACTGCTGGCAACCGGCGCAAGCTCGGAAGGCTGCTTGGCGGGCTGGTTTTTGTCGCTCGCGCACGCCGCCGACGCCACGGCCAAAGCGCCACACACGGTCCAAGCCGCCCTACGGCATTGCGTCCTTCCAAGCTTCATTTGCGACTCCTTTCAAGAGTACGAGCCAACGTTGCAAGGCCGAGGCCAACTTGCCCCGCCCAAGACGCCCGCTTCCCGTTCAGAACGTGTGCCCTGCCGCCAAGTACGCGCCTACTGGATCGGCGTCCGGCGACCACGCCAGGTCGAAGCGCAGCACGAAGGACTTACCGGCGGCCCAGCGTAGGCCGCCGCCAACTCCGTACTTCAGACCCAGCCCCGTACCGTCCAGCGCGGCGGCGTTGGAGTAGTCGGCCCACAGGCGCCCCGAGTCGAAGAAGGCCGCGAGCCCCACGGTGTTGGACTTGCTGAAGGCTCGAAAGCGCAGCAGCTGACTGCGTAGCTCGACGTTGGAAAATAGCTTGAGCTTGCCGTGGTACCGCTGACCCGGTACTCCGCGCACGCCCTTGCTACCACCAAAGGCGTAGCTGTCTTGGTACTTGGCAAGCTCGTAAAACGGCACGTCGCCAAATAGCGCGTCACCCACGACCCTGATCGCCAAGGTGAGCGTATCAGGGACGAGGGGCACGTAGAAACGCGCCCCAGCAGAGAGCCGCGCGAAGCGATAGCGAAAGTCTTTGCTCTCGGTGCCAGGCGAAAGCTCGATGCGAGCATCGTGAAACTGGCCCCGCTGTGGCGAAGTAACGTCGTCCCGACTGTCCCAGCCCGCGCCTTGCGTAAAAGTGGCCACGCCGTGCGAGCTAGCGGTACCGAGCAGCTTGCGCTCCTCTTCGCTGCCCTCGCGCATGGTGCGAGCCAGCAGGCTGTCTGGCTCGACGACGAACCAATTGTAGGTATAGGCAGCCCCCCAATACAGTCTGCCGTAGCGTAAGAAGTGCCCTTCTCCCTCGAGCCGCAGCGTTGGGTGGCTGCGCGTGTAGTCGAGCTCGCGCCGCGGGGTGCCGGCGGCAGGCTGCGCAGCGTTGCCGAGCCCGTAGAACTTCAGCGCTTTCTCGCGCGTGAAGGAAAGCCGCGCTTTCAAGCCAAGGCGATCTTTGACGACGTTGGGAAAGTCGACCAGCAAGTAGTCGTCGATGTAGTAGGCCCCCAGCTTGCCGCTCTCGTCCTTTCGAAGCGTGAACAACCCCGTGCTCTCCAGCCTCCACCAGTACGGGTCCACGCGCGAGCCGACGCGCGCCAGCGACACGACGTAGCCGCCACCAAAGCCGATGTCGCTGGTGCCGCCGACAGTAGGCAAGACCGTCAGCTCGCGCTTGTCAGCGCGCTCCTGGTCCTCGTTAGACTCTTCCTGCGCGGAAGCAGATGCACCAAGAGTGACTGCGGCCAAGCCTACGCACAGCCCAAGGGTCACCGCAGGCCAGCATCGGGGGCCGCGCGGCCTCATCCACCGCGCTTGCTAGCCGGAAGGTCGACGTCGAAATCGCCATCCTTGAAGCGTTTACTGCTCTCGGGCGCGGTGTTTCCGGGTTCTTCGACGCTTGGGGTAACGCCGTCGAGCAGCGCCGCCTCGGCCTCGTCGCGCACCGAGAGCGCGTGATGAAACGGCGACATGGCCTCGGTGGCTCGCGTCAGCCAGCGCACGCCCAAGCCCTCGGGAGCCACGGCGCCCTCCTCGTCGTCGTAGGCAAGCTCGGCCGAGAAATCGACCAACTGCTCGTCCGGGTTCGGCGCTGTCTCGTCGCTACCCCACAGGTCGTCGAGCACGACGTCGATCGCCTCGCCCTCCGTGGCGCTGCGCTGGCCAAAGAGCTCCGGCTCGGCCAGGAGCGTTGGTTCGAGCGCTGGCTGCGGCTCGAGGGTTAGTTGAGGCGCGGACGCGAGCTTGGGCGCGCCGCGCCATTTGGACCAGGCCGCGTAAGCCAGAACCAATACGCCGCTGGTGAGAGCAGAAACCGTGAAAGTCTTGATCGCCATCTCCGCTAAACTCAGCAACTAGCGTGCCGTCGCTAGCGCTTGGCGTGCTTGTTGCGTTGTGCGGAGTAAAGTGACCGTCTTCGAACGAATCCGCGCAATTCTGGGGCAGTTTGGCGCGCGGGGTCGAACACGCGTAGGAAAACGAGACATCGCGATCGTCGCAGGTCGCGTCGTGATGGTGCTGGCGGGGCTCGAGCTTGCCTACGTGATCGGCGCCAACGCGCTGTTGCGTTCGAACGGCGTGGTGGCGCTGGTGCAGGGGGCCGAGGGAGTCAAGCTGGACTACGCTTCGGCGTACAGCATCGTGCCCGGACACATTCACGTGCGGCGCCTGCGTCTACGTTTCGAAGACTACAACGTGCAGTTTCAGGTCTTCCTCGAGAAGGGCACGATCGACGTCGGCCTCACCGAGCTGATCTTCAAAAAGTTCCACGCCTATTCGCTACTGGCTGACGGTGTATCGTTCCGCATGCGGCACAAGTCGCATGGCGTAGGCAGCAACGGCGAACGCTTCGCCGCCTACCCCAAGATCGAAGGCTTCGCAGACCCGCCGCTGTACCACGGGACGAAGCCCCCACCGACGCCCGACGACCAGTACGACTTGTGGCAGATACGCATCGACAATGTCGTAGCCCACGCCAACGAGCTCTGGGTGCTCGAGTACCGACACGTGGGTGACAGCGAAGCGCGTGGCTCGTTCTCGGTGCAACCCGAGCGCTTGGTGCAAGTCGAGGCCGCGCTCCAGATTCGCAGTGGCAACTTGATGGTGGGTGAAGTCCCGGTGGCACGACAATTTGCGGGCAGCATCAGCTGCTCGGTGCCTCATTTGGACGTCAAGAACACCGCCGGTCTGGAGGTGCTTCACGGCATTTCGACCAAGCTCGACGTCAGGCTGCAGGATGGCGACCTACGCTTTTTGAACGTCTATGGAGCTCCGGAGCACGAGCCTTCGTGGAGCGGCCCGGTGTCGTCTTCGCTCCAAGCCCGCATCACCCGTGGCGTGGTCGAATCCGGCAGCCAGCTCGTGGCCGCGGCGCCCGCCGTGCGGCTCGCCTGGCCAGACGTCACGCTGGCGACCCAGCTAGGGCTGAGCGTCGGTCGGCTTCAGCCAGACCCCGAGCTCAACATCAACGTCAGCCTGCAAAACGCCAGCTTGAGCTCGCGGCACAGCACCTTGGCCGGGCCCACGGCACGACAAGCCACCGCCACACTCACCCTCGAAGGTGTCGACCTCACCAAGCCCATCCGCCCCGCCGGGGCCCAGATCGCGACCGAAGCGCGCCTCGCCAACCTGGCGTGGTTCGACGGACTGTTCGACGCGACTTCACGGCTGCGCTTCGCAGGGTCGGCCGATGCGACACTCGAGCTGACCCGAAAGTCTCCTGGCGGGGGCGAGGGGCACGTGGAGCTCGATGTGAAAAAGGGCCGCGTTCGCAGCGACGACTTCGACGTTCATAGCGACGTGCATGCCATTTCGCGCTTCCGTACCCAAGAAGCGCCGGTGACGTCAGCGCAAGGCGCCATTTCGTTTCGCGTCTCCGACGGCGACACCTTGCTGTCCCTGGCGGTCGGTCCCGCTGCGCAGAAGCTCCTATCGGCAGGCCTGAACTTGGGTGTTTTGAGCGGAAACGTGGCCTTCCACGCGGCCGAGCGCGGTTTGGAGCTCGAGCTGACGCAGGCCAAGTGCGGCGCCGTCTCGGGAAGAGGTCACTTTCGGCAGCCCGCCCGAGGTAGCGGCCTTGGCGCAGCGTTGCTCTCCGCTGGGCCCATCCACGTCGGGCTTCGACTCGAAAAGGCGCAGACCGAAACCTCGCCCTTGGTAGACAGCGACTGGCTCGAGCAGACTTGGCAACGTCTACAAGGACTGCCGCCCCAAGGCTGAGCAGTGTGGCGAGACTGCGGTGTCTCCACCAAACCGCAAATGGAGAAAGCCGTCCATCCGCGAAGGATGAACGGCTTTCTGTCGGCCGCGTCAGGGCGTTAGATCTGCTTGATCCAGTTATCGACTTCGACTTCTGCGGCGTCGCGCTTGAGGCCGTAGCGCTGCTGGACGCGACCAATCAGCTCGTCTTTCTTGCCAGCTACGGCCTCGAGGTCGTCATCGGTGAGCTTGGCCCACTTGGAACGAACCTGGCCCTTGAGCTCCTTCCACTTACCTTCGATCAGATCCCAGTTCATGCCGGTTACCTCTGGTTGTTGATGGTTTGAAAGTCACGAGGAACGAGCCCAGCTCGGAGAGCGCGGGCTCTTGGCCAACGCCGAGTCGCGCGGTCAGAAACTCGATGAAGTCGAGCGGGAGCTCGGACGGGACGTCGGTGCTGCGTGGCCGGAACATGCCCACGCTTCAGCAGGAGGCGTGCCAACTTCGATCAGCCGCCAAAGCCGGCTCAAAACTCGCGTAGGTGGCGGCCCCCAGCGTGCTTTCTCGTCTGCTGCGGCGTTCACCCTGTGACTCGGCCGCGCGCGTCGAGGCACAAAGCCACGCGGCGCTTCCGATTAGGTGCCCAATTCCCCCCGAGTCCGGATACTAAACGCACGTGGACCGTAGGATGCGAGAATTGAACGGGGCGCGACGGGTGGTGCTGCTCACGGGCGTAGCCGCCTTCTTGCTGGGGTGCGGAGGAACGAGCAAGAGCGACAACCCAGGGTCTCGGGTGGAACCCTGCGGCGGCGATCTGGTCGGCATTTGGGCCGAGCTGGATGAGCACGTGACGTATCCGGCGCCCATCAACGTCAACTCCTGCTGGAACCTGATGGGGTCATTCTCGGCGGACGGTGCCTACTCCGCCAGCTCCCGCTACCCAGCGCCGCAACAGCGCAGAACCATACTGACGTTCAGTGCGGACGGCGTGTACTACGGGGCCGTCCTGCGCTTCGGCCCAGTGACAGTGAACTACGCTGCGGAGTGTCTGGTCACCGATCATGGCTCCCCCAGCTGCACGCAGCTGCAAGAGGCCCTGCAGATCTCCGGTATCGGCGAGGGCTCGTACCAAGGAGCCACCTGCAGCGATCTGGCAGGCGGCGGGTGCAGCTGTACCGTGCAAGTCGCCGAGGTCGGTGGTCCCACCGGCACCTGGGTCCTCAATCCTGATCAAAAGTCGTTCACCCTGACCAAGCCCATGGGCTCTGACGCGCCACTCGAAGTGAACGTCGGCTATTGCATCAAGAACGGCTCGCTCCGGTTCGACACGCCCCTCGATGGCGGCACCTACCCCAGCTTCGCGTACATGACTGAAGTCACCTTCAGTGCGCCCAACTGCGCCGGCACCCCGGAGCAGGTCAAAGCCCGCTATGGCGACAATTGCAGCGGCTACTGCGGCGGCGAAGTCTGCGGCGAAACGCCGTAGCGCCAGTGAGCCAGCGCCTGGTGGCAAAGACCGATATCCGCGCTAGCCCGGCGATTCGGTAATCAAGCGAACGAGCTCGTCGGCGCTGAGCTTCTCGGCCTGCGCGCCGCCATCGAGCAAGGTGCGCGCGAGCGTGCGCTTCTTGGCGTGAAGCTCGACGATCTTTTCTTCGATCGTGTTCTTGGTGATCAGCCGATACACCGTCACGCGGCGACGCTGACCAATGCGGTGGGCGCGATCGGTCGCTTGCGATTCGACGGCTGGGTTCCACCACGGGTCGAGGTGAATCACGTAGTCTGCGGCGGTCAGGTTCAAACCGAAGCCGCCCGCCTTGAGGCTGATCAAGAACAAGCTGGCGCTGCCGTTCTGGAACGCGTCGACGCGCTTTTGGCGCTCGGCCTGCGGGGTCGAGCCGTCCAGATACTCGTAGCTCACACGGCGCTCCTCGAGCTGCTCGCGCACCAGCGCCAAGAAGTCCACGAATTGACTGAAAACCAGCGCCCGGTGGCCGTTCTCGCGCAGCTCTTCCACGAGCTCCAAGAAGGCCGAAATCTTCGACGACTCGAGCGAAGCGTCGGGGAACACCAGGCGCGGGTGGCAGCAGAAACGGCGTAGGCGCGTGATCTCGGCCAGCACCTCGATCTTGTTTTCACGCTTGCCCCAAGACGTGAACAGCTTGTCGTGAATCTGCTTGCGCAGCACGGCGTAGCGCGCGGTCTCGTCCGCCGACAGCTCGACCTCGTGCGCCAGCTCCGTCAAAGGCGGTAGCTCTTGCAGCACGTCGCGCTTCAGGCGCCGCAGCACGTACGGCTGAATCACCCGCCGCAAGAGCTCCTCCGGAGTTTGGCCGCCGTCACGCTCGATCGGCTTGACGAAGCGCCGGTTGAAGTCGGTGAAGTCTCCGAGCAGGCCCGGGTTGATGAAGTGGAAGATGCTCCACAAATCGGCGGCGTGGTTCTCGACGGGCGTGCCGGTGGCGGCGATGCGCTGCTTGGCGTCGATGCGAAACGCCGCTTGAGCGCGCAGCGACTGCGAGTTCTTGATGAACTGCGCTTCGTCGAGCACCGCGGTACCCCAAGCAAGCTCGGTGAGCTTGGCCTGATCTTGTTGGAGCAGCGCGTAGCTGCAGATCAACAGCTTGCCCTGACCGTCGCTACGCAGCTGCTCGATGAGCTCGGCGCGGTTGTCACCCGTGTACTCGAGCACCGTGAGATCGGGCGCAAAACGCCCGGCTTCGCGCGCCCAATTGCTGCAGACCGACGTTGGCGCCACCACCAGGGCGGGCCCTTCGTCGCGCCTTAGCAGCAATAGCGCCAAGATTTGCACGGTCTTGCCCAAGCCCATGTCGTCGGCCAGGCACGCGCCGAGCTGAAGCTCGCTCAAGCGGCACAGCCAGCGAAAGCCGTCCAGCTGGTACGGCCGCAGCTCGGCTTGTAGGTTCGGAGGCGCGTCGAAGCTCTTGCTGGCGACGCTCTTCACGCGCTCGAGCCAGCTCGTCACTTCGGCGTCCAGCTCGAAGCCGTCGCCGCCCAGCTCGTCGAGCGCCGCCACGGCGCCGGCGTGCAGCTTGAGATCGCCCTTCGGCTTGGCGCGCGCAGCGCCGGCCGAGAGCGCGGCGATGACGCGACGAATGCGCTCTTCCAGCTCGACGTAGTCGCCGTTCTCGAGCCGCACAAAGCGACCGCCCGCCAGCGCGGGGGCGTGCACCAGCTCGTTCAACGTGACCTCGTTCACGTCGTCAATCTGCAAGCCACCCGTCGCCAGGTACCAGCCTTTGTTCACGCGCAAGCGGCCGCGCAGCGCCGAGCGGCCGTCACCGCGCAAGCGCATACGGTTACTCTCTGGCCACTCCAGCTCGTGCTTCAACCCGCTTTGGCGCAGCTGCGAGAGCAACACCAGCACGCCTTCTTCGCTCAGCACCCAGTTATCCAGCTCGTGCGGGGCGCGGTCCTCTTCGACCTCTTCAGGTGCTTGCGCGAGGCTCGGACAAGCCGCAATCAGTTGATCGACCGCCGCGCGCTCGCGCTCGAAATCACGCTCGCAGCGTAGACGCCCCGCCGCGCCCACGAAGCTGAGGCTGGTGCGCCCCACGCCCGCGATGAAGAAGCGCCCTTGAGCGCCGAACGGCCGCACGCCGGCCTGCACCTGCCAAGCGCCCGCGTGGAGCGCAAAGCGCAAGCACGGCGTCGCGTCGGCTTCGACCAGCTGCTCGGCGCCCAGCTCCGGGCTCTGTACCTCGACGCTTTGCGACAGCTTGCCCAGCACGCGCAAGACTTCGGCCTTCTGGGCGCTCGGCACGCGCAGGCCGTGCGGCAGGACGTCGATCACGCGCTGCATGGCCTCGGTCACTCGGTACACGACCAAGCGATCTTCGCCTTCGGCCACCACGTTGACGCCCAGCTTGGCGCCAGCGGGCTCGACGACCACACGAATGTAGCCGGCGTCTTCTTCGGCCTCGAGCCGGCAGCTGCCGCGCACGACCTCGACCTTGGCGGTGCCGCGGGCGCCGTTTTGCACCCGCGGGTGGCCGATCAGCCGCTCGATGGCCTCGGGCAAGAACTCGCGCCGGCCTTCGACGATTTCGCGCGTCGCGTCCAAGACGCGCTGGTCTTCGCTCGGCAGCTGCTCGCGCAGCTGAAACAGCTCGCTGAGCGACAGCCGTCGGCCTTGGTTCCAACCGCCGCTGTCGAGCCGCAGCTCGGAGAGCGCAGGCCGAGCCAGGCTGCCGTCGGCCATGTCGACGAACCAAACGGCGCGCAGGCTTGCCTCGGCGGCTTCCGAGACGCTGTCGGAAACGGCCGCCAGCGCTTGCAGTGTCTTTTGCCACTCGGGCTTGGGCGCCACCAGCTCCCACAGCGAGAGCGTGCCGGCATCGCCCAAGCTGACGCCGCCCAGCCGCTCGAGCTCTTGCCCCGCGTACTCGGCGCTCAGTGAGTTGGCGAGCAAGAGCGCCTGCCGCGCGATCCAAACGTAGCCGGCAGCATGCCACGGCACCGCACGGCGCACCAGGTGCTGGGCCCAACGCGCGCGCGTCTCGACCTGCTTTTGGTGCAGCTCCACGTTGTGGGCGAACAGCAGCGTCTCCCACAGCGAGCCTTCGGTGGTGAGCGCGTGCACGTCGATGCGCTCGTGCTCCGTTTCCGGCTCTTCCAGGTAACGCAGCAGCAGGCGGAAGGCGCGCCCCGTGGCGCGCTCGGGCTCGGTCGTGCCGACCGCCAACAGCCGCTTGGCCAAAGCCGTGGCCGCTTCGTTGTCGCGCGAGCACAGCAAAAGCGCCAGCACAGGCGCCACGGCGCCGCATTGCGGCAAAGGCCCGCGCCGATTCGAAGCGTCCGAGCGCCCCTTCAGCGCGACGCCAAAAAGCTCGTCCAGGCGCGCCTGCGCCAGCGCCAAATCACCCGTCAAGAAGGCCCAAGCCGCGCCGTGACCGAGCGCGCTGCTGCGCGGCAGGTGCAGCATGTATTTGGGAATGGCGTCGAGCTTGCCGCGGAGCACCGCGTGCTCGCACAAAAGACTCGCCAGCTCTTGCTGGTCTTCGCCCTCGGGCAGCTCGCTTTCGCGATCGCTGAGCCAGCCGTACAGCTCCTGACAAGGGCTGCCCGTCTCGAGGCACTCGCGCAGCACGCGCGTTGCCACGACTTGGGCTTCGTCGCCCCAAGTTGCCTGAAGCCAGGCGGCATCGAACGGCTCGCACACGCTGACGCGCAGCCACTCGGCCGCGGTGCGCAGGGGGATCTGCCGCGGCAAGCGCTCGACCGAAAAACGCCGCGCGAAGGTGCGGTAGTCGCCCAGCTGCAGCGCCAGCGCCAAGTCGCTCACCGAGCGCCCGCCCAGCAGGCCATGCGTGGCCAGCGCGATGGCCGACAAGGCGTCGCGCCGCGTCAGCTCACGCAGCACCAACTGCGAAAGCTCAGGATGCACCGCGAACCCCGACTCGCGGCTGGGAGCGCTGGTGAGCGCCAACGCGCGCGTCGGCCCCACGGAGACGAGCAGCCCCTGCGCGAGGCTCTGCTTGAGCCAGGCGTCGAGCGGCTTGAGGTCCGCACCCTCTCCGGCCAGCGCCACCAGCACGCCGCGCGCCAGGCCATGCTCCAGCGCAACGGCCCCCAGCCAGCGCCATTCGCGCGCGCCGAGCCCCGCAGTGAGCAAACTGAAGCGATCCGAGAGGGGGGAGGCCAGCACGACATGGCCCCGGTAGCCCTCACCGGGCGGCCGCACAAGGCTTTTCGAGTAACTTCGGCGTCCTGAAACACTGCTTCGGCCTTTCGCGAAGTAGGCTGCCGGCGCCGAATGTCGGAACCTGCCCCTTATCCCAGCGTGCGCCCCCTCTATTCGGTGCTCGTCCTCCTGTCCGCGTCGGTGGCTTGGGGTCTCACTTGGATACCGCTCAAGCACTTTGCGACCTTCGGGCTGCAGGGCGTCAGCGTCACGCTGGTGGGTCACGGCTCGGTCGGCGTGCTCGCCCTGCTCTGGCTGGCCTACCGCCGAGCAACCTGGGGCCGCTCCTGGCGTTCGCTGGTACCGCTGGCGACTTTTGGCGGCCTCGCCAACCTGTCCTTCGCCAGCGCCATCGTCAGCGGCGACGTGGTGCGCGTGATGGTGCTGTTCTACCTGCTGCCCGCGTGGGGCGTGCTGGGCGGCTGGCTCCTGCTGCGCGAACGCGTGGACACGCTGCGCCGCCTGACGGTGTTGGGCGCGCTCGGCGGCGCCTTCCTGATCTTGGGCGGAGTGAAGGTTCTTTCACAGCGCCCCAGCCTGGTCGACGTGCTGTCGGTGGTGTCTGGTATGGCGCTGGCGCTGCACAATGTGCTGTTCCGTAAGCTCACCAGCGTGAGCGTGCCCGATAAGGTCGCGACCATGTTCGTCGGCTGCTTGCTGTGGGCGGTGCCGCTCACCCTACTGGGCGTGCAGCCACTGCCGAGCGCCGTGCCACCCACCGTTTGGCTCCAGCTGATCGCGTTCGGCTTGGTCTGGGTGTTCGCGGCGACCGTCGGCACCTTGTGGGGCGTCGCGCACATGGAGGCCGGCAGGTCGTCGGTGCTCATCATCATGGAGCTCGTAACCGCGGTCGCGTCGGCGTCGCTGATCAACGGCACCGGGCTCCGACCGATCGAGTGGCTCGGCGGTGTTTTGATCGTTGGCGCGGCGTTCTTGGAAGCGCGGCGGCCAGCCGAAGCTTGAGGGGTCAGGGGTCAGGGGTCAGGGATCAGGGATCAGGGATCAGGCAGCGGAGGGATCAGGGATGAGAAAGGGGGTCGAGGAGGCGGCGCGGAGCCTTGCTGGCCAGAAAATGCGCGAGCGCCAGCGAGCAGCCACCCCTGACCCCTGACCCCTGACCCCTTAGCGCCGGTCATCACGGCACGGCATCGCGGATCGCCTGCAAGAGAGAAGCGTCACCGGCCGCGTCTTGTGTGGCCTCCCAGGCCATGATGCCGCCGTACTCCTTGGCCAGCAGGGCTTTGGCTTGAATGGTCGAGCGACTGTTCAGGTAGGTGATGGTGCCGTTGCCCTGCAGCAGATCCTGCGTCTCTGCAGCCGTATCGGCGCGCAGCAGCTCACCGTAGCCAATCGTTTTGGGCTCACCGCCACCCGCCGGCCACTGCATGCCGTAGAACGGTACGCCGTACACCACGCGATCTTTCGGCATGCCTTTGCCTACCCAGCGATCGACCTCGATGGTCGCCGCCTCGATCGACGACCACTGCATCGGCGTCTCGCGCCGCATGTACAGGTCGTAGGCCATCACGTTGATGAAGTCGAAAGCGAGCAGGGCCTTGGTGGTGATCTTTTCGCCGAACCAGGCCGCCACGGCGGCGGTCAGCTCCAGGTTCTCGGCCTTCAAGCCCGCGGCGAGCTCGGTCACGAACGCTTCGTAGTACTCGTTGACGCCGTTGCCCTCGAGGTCGACGTCCAAGCAATCGAGCTGGTTGTCTTTGGCGAACTTGACCAAGTTGGCGACCAGCTGCGGCCGCTGCGCATCTTGCAGCAGGGTCGCGAAGACGCCGCCGTTCTCGATGGTGGTCGCGCCGCCGATCGCCACGCACACCTTGGCGCCCGCCGCGTGCACGTTGGTCACGAACGCGCTCAGGCCCGCGTCCGGGTAGCGCACCGTGCCCGCGTCATCGATCTCGGCGAAGCTGAGGTTCACGTAACTGAGATTCGAAAAGCGCAGCTGCCTGGTCCAGGTCGACAAGCTGCCGCGCCAGCTGGGCAGGTACAGCACGGTCCTGAGCGTGGGCCTGTCCGTCGGGTCGACGCCGGGACCAACGGTGGGGCCGCTACCGCCGCCCGAGCCGCGCGGACCGCTTTCGCCGCCGCCACAACCCGCAGCGGTGCCCAACAGACCGAGCAAGACCGCGACTCGCCAGCAGCTGCGCCACATACCTAGGAGATAACACCCGGCAGTGGCCCTCGCCGTGTCCCAAACTTATCTTCCCAATGACTATTTCAGATAGCCAAGCCGGGGATCTGACCCGTGCTGTTGCCGTGCGTGGTCTTGTCCACGCCTGCTGCGCGCATCACGTCCAAGATGGCGTTGGCCGACGGCGTGTTGTCGGCCACGGCGATTTGCCGCCCGACGTTCAGCCGTCCGCCGCCGCCACCGGCGATCAGCACGGGTAGCTGCTTGATGGAGTGACCGTTGCCGTCACCGAACTCGCTCGAGATGTAAACGATGCTGTTGTCCAGCATCGTGCCGTTGCCCTCGTTCACGGCGTCCATCTGTTGCAAGAGGTAAGCAAAGTGCTCGAAGAAGTGCGTCGTGATCTTCACCCAGCGCGGATGGTCCGCGGAGATGCCGGCAATTTCCCCATGCGAAAGGCCGTGCACGTAGTCGACGCCGTCGATGTCTTGTAAGCCGTAGTTGCGGTGCGAGAACGCGCCGTCCAGCATCATGGTCGCGACGGGCGTGAGCCCGCACTTGAGCGCCACTAGCGCCGTATCCATCATCAGCTTGCTGTTGGCGAAGAAGGCACCACCGTTTGCAGGTGGCGCCATCGGCGAGTCGCAGCCCATGTTGGTGGGCATGGTGGTGGGATCTTGAAAGCGCCGCTCGAGCTCGGCGATCGAGTCGTAGTACTGCTGCAGGCGGATCCGATCGGCCTGGCCGACGCAGTTCATCAGCCGCGTGGCTTCGTCCTTCACGGAGCCCATGACCTTCTTTTCGAAGGCTGCGCGCTCGGTCACGGCTGGATCAGGCTGCATGGGCGCCATACCAAAGCCGCCGCATTTGGTCAGGCGATCGAACAAGTCTTTCGGCTTGTTCTCTTTCTGCACGTTGGCGGTCGGGCCAGTGAAAGAGATGTTGTTGTAATAGACCGAGCCGTAGCCGTCCTCGGCGAACGTGGGCGGCTTCTCGTCGGGAATGCCCAGGGTCAGGCTCGGGATGCAGTAGGTGTTGCCGTTCTTCTGGGCGATGATCTGATCGGCCGAGATGCCGGCTTTGAAGCCGCCCATCTGCAAGACCTCGTTGGTCAAGAAGCAGCCGGTGCCGCGCGCGTGAATGCCATCGCCGCCGTTGCCGACCGCAGCCGGGTCGTTCGAAAGACCGGTGATGAGCGTGAGCTTCTTCTTGAAGGGGTCGAGCGCCTTGGCGATGCCGGGCAGCTCGTACTCGGTGTACGAACCGGGCGCCTTGTTCTTGACCCAGTCACCGCTGCGGTAGCCGGTCGGAAAGTAGATGAAGATGACCCGCGGCAACGTCGCGTTCGGCGCGCCTTGCGCCTTGCTCTCCATGATCTCGAGCCAGGGCAGCGACAGCGACACACCCGCAGCGCCGCGCAGCAGGCTGCGGCGCGTGACCGTGATGGGTTTGACGCGCCTCATTTTCCAGCCTCCTCGCTCTCGGGCGCCATGGCCGTAGGGTCGACGTACGCGCGGGCGCTTCGGAACAGGTCACTCTGTGCCAGGCGAATGATGTGGTTCTTCAAGTTGTAGCCGTCCGCCTTGAATTGTTCGCCCAAGGTCTGCATCGCCGCGTCGTCGCAGCTGGCAACCAGACCGCGACCGAGCGCGTAGGTCAGGATCTTCTTGGTCATGCAGGCCGGAAAGCGCGGGTCTTGCTTGAGTAGCTGCATCAAGCCCTCGGTGTCTCGAAAGGTCTGGCCATCCGGCAAAGTGCCGCTCGGATCGATGGGTTTGCCTCGATCCATCGTGCGGTAGGCTCCAACGGCGTCGTACACCTCGAGCCCGAAGCCGATCGGGTTCATGCTCACGTGGCAGCCGTTGCACGGCGCGTTGGCCGTGCGGATGGTCAAGCTCTCGCGGTTCGTCAGACCCAGGCCCGGATCCGGCGGCGGCACGCTGTCGACGATGCCGGGCGGGGGCAGCGGCAGGTGCTCGCAGAGCAGGTTCGTCAGCACCCACTTGGCGCGCTGCACGATGGACGTGTTCTCCGACGAAGACGTCGCGGTGAGAAAGCTGGCTTGCGTCAGGATGCCACCGCGCGCTGTTCCGGCCGTATTGACCTTGCGCATGTCGGCCCCGCTCACGCCCGAGATGCCGTAGTGGCTAGCCAGGCGCTCGTTCAAGAACGAGAAATCCGTGCGCACTAGGTCGAGCGCCGAACGCCCCTCGTTGATGGTCGACGCGAAGAACAGACGCGACTCGTCGCCCAGCGCCTGGCGCAGCGGCTCGTCGAATTTCGGAAACAACGTCGGCGAAGGGGCGGCAGCGGCAGCGGCGCTGAGCTGCAGCCATTGCCCCGGAAAATTGGCCAAGAAGGGCTCGCGGTGACCGGCAGCGCTCGGAACTGCGAGCAGGCGCGTCACCTGCTCGGAAATGCCGGCGGGCGTCGCCAACGCGCCGCTATCGGCGGCCGCGTACAGCTCGGCGTCCGGCGCGCTGGTAGTGAGCCAGTACGAAAGGCGTGACGCCAAGGCGCGTCCGGAAAGCTTGCCGTCCGGCGAGGACGTGAGCGGGGCGGCCTCGGTGCAAGCTTTGGCCTGCTCCGTGCCGAGCAGCTCGCCGCGGAACAAGAACTTGGACGACAGGATGGCGGCTTGCATGGCGCAGCCGATGCCCGCGTCGGGCGAGCTTACGCAAACCTTCAAGTAGCTCAGGGAGTCGTCGAGCTCGGCCGCCGACGCCGGGCGCCGAAAGGCCTTGCCCAAGAATTTTTCGAGCACCGAGCGCGCGCAAGTGTCGTCGGCGACGAGCGTGCACGGAATGAGCGCAGCCCGCGTCGTTGCGTTGCTCAGCGCGGCCTTGACCGAGCTCTCGGCGACGTTCAGGTACTTCTGCATGAGCGTCGCGCTCATGGAAACATCGGCGTTGTTGTCGAAGCCGTAGACCAGCGAGTCCACCGGCAAGTCATTGGCGATCGGCAAGTCGGTGCCCAGCAGCGCGTTCACGCTGTTCTGGTACTCGACGCGATTCAGACGATGAAACGACGGCACCACGCTACCGGCCGTGCAGACCGGAGAGGGCAAGCCGCCTTCTGGAGTCGTGCCCTGGCCGCCGGTGGTGGCAGCGCCTCCGCCGCTGCCGCCGCCCGGGCCACCCGCAGTGACGGCGGGGTCACCGGCCTTGCCGGGGCCCGAAACGTCAGCGGTACAGCCAATCAACGCGGAGCCCGCGCCAGCCAACAGAAAGAGGCCCTGTTCGAAAGTCGTCTTGAAGGACATGCCGGAGTGGCCCTCTCGGCCCCGGACCCCCGAAATGAGGGCGGAATCTCGAGGCTCCTTTGATGGAATGGAGAGCCCAATCCACCACCTTCAAGTCCGCTTCAGCACGCTGACAAACGCGGATCTTTCCGCGCACACGCCAACGACCAGACACGCAGGACCGCGTGTTGGGGACTACGGTGCCGCCAGCGCCTCGCAGCGCAGGAGCGCTTCCAGGTAGTAGTAGTCCGCGTAGTTGATGGCCACGTCGATCTCGGAGTTGTCCGGCAAGTGGCCGGTGCTGTGCATCAACAAGAAGTGGCTGTTGGTGCCGGCGGCCGCCGCGTAAGCCGGCGACGACAGCGAGCGCAGGATGGCGAGCGCGTAGTCGCGGTACTTCGACTTGGCTGGCTCCGCCACCAGCCCCGACAACTCCAGCAGCGCGCTGGCCATGATGGCGGCAGCCGAAGCGTCACGCGGTGTGGGCGCGCCCTGCGTATCCGGCGCGTCGTAGTCCCAGTAGGGGACTTTGTCGGTGGGCATGTTCTTGTGCGCCAGCAAGAACTCGGCAATCTTCTGCGCTTGCGCCAAGAACTCCGGCTTCTTCGCGGAGACGAACGACTCGGTGTAACCGTAGAGGCCCCAGCTCTGACCGCGCGCCCAAGCCGACGTGTCGGCAAAGCCCTGCACGGTTTGCTTGCCGATCACCGCGCCCGTCGTGCTGTTGTAGTTCACGAGGTGAAACGAGCTGTTGTCGGCGCGGAAGTGGTTTTTGAGCGTCGTCTGCGCGTGCTCGGTCGCCAAGTCGGCGTAGCTCGCGTTGCCGCCGTTTTGGCTGACGAAGTAGAGCAAGTGCAGGTTCATCATGTTGTCGATGATGACCGGGCAGTCCCAGTTGGCGTTGTCCCACGACTCAATGGCTCCCACGGGCTCACGAAAGCGCGTGACCAGGGACGCGGCCGCCGTCTTTATCACGTCCAAGTAGCCCGCGGTCTTGGTCAACCGGTAGCCATTGCCGAAGGTGGCCATGAAGTTGAAGCCCAAGTCGTGCGTGGTCTTGACGTTCTTTTGCGGCTCCAGCGCAGTTTGGGTGGCCTCGGCGGCGGCGCGGAACTTCTCGTCCTTGGTGTGCTCGTACAGGTACCAGTAGTTGCCGCCCACGAAACCGAACGTCCAATCGCCGCGCCCCACGTAAGACACGGTACCGCCCTTGGCCGAGCGGGGCACGCTGGCTGGGTTGGTGTAAGCCTCGCGAAAGCCGGCGTACTGAACGGCGGCTGCGTCGAGTGCGGCCGAGCAAAACGCGACGTCCGGAACGCTACTGCCACCTCCCGAGCCAGCGCTGCCGGCGGCGCCGCCGCCGCCGCTGCCGCCGCTGCCGCCGCTGCCGCCAGCGGTGGTACCAGCCTGCGCAGTGCCCCCTTCCGAGGCGCCGCCGTTCGCGCTGCTGCCCGCCGCGCCGCCCTGGCTGGAGCCGGCTTGAGTGGAAGCAGACCCGGCTCCGCCCAAGGGCACGTTGCCACTGCCGGCTCCGCCCGCTGTAGCGGGAGGCGTACCGGCAGACCCAGTCGGGCCCGTCGCGGCGTCGGTGCCGGAGCAGCCGCAGACCAGGAGTGAAGTCAAAAGCACACAGCTTGAACGGTTCATGAGCATTCTCGAGTCAGTTGACGGCTTCCAACACACCGGTCAGGGGGTTCTCGACCGTCAGCTTTTCCAAATCGAGCCCGTCGAGCACCACGAGCTGCTGGAGGGACGACACGAAGCTGGCGTCTTGCTTCCACGACCAGATCAGTTTGCCGGCGGCGTCGTACTCGACGAGCTGGAGGCCGTTGCTGCCCAGCCCCACGCCGTGCCCCTGCCAATTGGCGACCACGAAGCTGCCGCCCGGCATGACCTGCACATCGGCGAAGTAATTGGGCTTCACGCCCTCACCCCCGGTAATGGTCTGCTTGAGCGACTTGTCGGCGCCAAAGATCTCGAGGCTCGCGGCGTAGCCGGTCGACACCAGCACGTCGCCGCCCGCTAGCCGCAGCGCTTCCCAGGCGTGTGGCGCTGCGGGTCCGCCCTGCACCGGTACTTCCCACACGACCTTACCCGCCGCGTCACCTTCGAACACGTGCGTGTCGGCCGTGATCAAGAAATGTCCGTCGCCCGCCTCACGCACCATGCGCGCGTAGGTGCCGGGATACTCGATCTGCCTCCCGATACTACCCTGAGGAGTTACTTCAACGAGCACGATGCCCTTGCCGCCGTGGAAGTCCACCCCGCTGAGCAAGGTGTTGCCGTTGTGCAGCCGATGCGCAGCCAAGGTGCCGGGATAGGTCGTGACGTCTTTGGTGACGGCGCCGTCGTCGAGGCTTCGTTCTTGGTAGCCGTTCTCGGTTCCGACCAGGAAGCGACGTCCGCCGATCAGCTGCAAATCACGCCCAACTGGCACGGTTTGGTGCCAGTTTTTGCTGGTATCGGCGAGATCGACGTAGTGCACGGCGCTGTTGCCTTCGTCACGCAGCAGGAGCTTGCGCTTGTTCGGATCGGCTGTGGGCGCGCCGCCCGAAGGTGCGCCGGCACCGCCGGCACCGCCACCAGCAGACGCGCCCGCGCTCGTGCCGCCCGCTGTCGTGCCAGCTGCGTTGGTGGTGCCAGCGCTGTTCGCGGCACCGCTCGTCGTGCCACCATTGCCAGCCGCGACGCTGCCGCTCACTCCGCCGGGTGGCATTGCAGGGCCACCGGCGCTCCCAGCGCCAGGGCCACCAGCGCTCCCAGCGGCCGCTTCGCCAGCTTGCGGCTCCGAATTGGAGCTACAGGCAGCAGCGCACACCGCGAATGCAAGGAAAAAGGCGCCATAAGGACCGATTTCGATCAGGCGTTGTTGGCGAAACCGGCTCATTTCTAGCTGGATTAATGGTTGTGAGCGCGGCAATCCTTCACCCAATCATGGTCTCTGAAAGCGCCAATCGCGGCCCGGATTGGGACCTGTACGCCGAGCACCGGCGAAAGTTCACTCAGGCCGTACTTTCGCTGGCGCCGGCCACGCCGGGGCGCTTGTGCGTGCTCGGCGCCGGCAAGTGCAACGACCTCGATTTGGCCAGCCTGAGCGAAGCGTTCCGCGAGCTGCATTTGGTCGATTTGGACCCGACCGCGTTGGCCAGCGGCGTCGCGCGCGAAACGCCAGAGCTGCGCAAGCGCCTGGTGTTGCACGCGCCGGTCGACTTGTCGGTGCTCGGCCCCAAGCGCAAGACCAAGTGGCAACGTCGCGCGCCCAGCGCCAGCGAGCTCGCGGCGACGGCAGACGCGACCTTACGGGGACTGCTCGCGCGCTTGCCGGGCCCGTTCGACGTCGTGGTTTCGGCGTGCGTGCTGACGCAGCTAGGCTTCGCGCTCACGCAGGCGTTTCGCGAACCGCATCCGTTACTCGGCCCGCTGCGCATGAGCATCGTGCGCACGCACTTGCAAACGCTGCTCGGGCTCAGCGCGCCGAGCGGCTCCGCGTTGTTCGTCTCCGATCTGGCTTCGTCCACGCACTACCCGGCGCTCACGCACTTGCCGCCCGACGCCAAGCTGACGCGCGTGCTCGACGACGTCGTGGCTAGCCGCGCCTTCTACCAAATCGCGCGGCCCGACCTGATCTCCGACCTCTTGGCAGAGCTTGCGGAAGCGTCACCCGCACCCATTTCGCCGTGGCTTTGGACAGGGCCGCAAGAACGCACGTACCTAGTCTACGGCTACGAAATCAGGCGCGATTCCGCCCCAGGTTGAGTCGAGCCAAGGCTCGAAACTTGGCCCAGCCGGCGCGGAGTGGTCACGCTGCGGGCCATGCAACAGCGCTGCGAAGTCTGCGAAAATTTCCGGCCTGAAGGCGATCTCAAGCCGGGCCGCAAGCTCGAAGAGGTGACGTTCGGCACACGCCGCGTGCTCTTGTGCCGCGCGCACGCCGGCATCGCCCACAACTCGGGCGTCACCACCTTCGAAGAGCTACGTGAGTTGTACACCGAGCAACACGGTGGTCGCTCGTACGTGCCGCGTCGCGCGCGCACCGTGAAGCTCGCCACTTCACAGTCTCCGCGCAGCCCGGGCCGACGCATCGCCGACGGCGTCTAGGCGAGCCTAGCCGCTAGCCCTGAATGCCTGGCAAGATCTGGCCGATGCTCGCCAGGTCGTAGTTGATGGGCCAAGCGTTGCCGTCGCGGCCGTTGGTGCTGGTGGAGCCGTAGCCGGGTTGGCCGCCGCGCTCGTAGTCGGCGGGAGAGAGGCCCATGGCCTGCAGCGCCGTGACCAGGAAGCGATTGTGCGGAATGCCTTTGATGACGTTGCCGTCTTCTTGCGAAAAGTAGGCTTTGCCGTCCCAATCGATGTAGTCGAGGTAGCGCCCGGTCTTGATGAAGCCGCCAGCGCCGCCAGCGAGCAAGCACGGCACGCTGTACGCAATGTGATTGAAGCCGAGCTCGTTGCCCCAGTACACCAGCGAGTTGTCGAGCATGGTCTGGTCGCCGTTCTCGGCGACGTCGAGCTTGGCTAGCAGCTTGGCGAACAGCTCTTGGGCGATCCAGTTGTTGATGCCGGCCAGCATGCGGCGCGAGTTCTCGTTGCCAAAGTCGTGCGCCAAGCCGTGCCAGGTGCCGCCGCTGGCGTCTTCGGAGTGGTAGTGCCCGATCAGCTTGGTGTCTGCTGGATCAGGGCCCGGGCCCAGGGCCTTGTGCACGCCGATGGTGATGACGCGCGTGCGATCGCAGGCAATGGCCGCCACGACCAGGTCGAGGAACAAGTCCCACTTCTTCTGGATGTCGGACGGGTCGGTGCCGCTGTTGTTGTCGAGCGAGCCTGGCTCGGCCGGCTTGGTGCACGACAGCTTGGTGGTGCTGCTGAGCTTGGCCTCGACCTCGGCGAGCAAACCAATGTGCGCTTCCAGCTTGGCACGGTCATCGGCCGACAAGCGCGAGCTGGCCTTCAAGGCTCGATACTGCTCGACCACCTTGTCGACCAAGAGCGCGTCGGGATCGGGGCCGCTCGGCGCTGGCGTGCCCGAATCCATTACGCCAGCGAACAGGTCGTTGAACACGTCACGCGGATTCGTGCGCGTCTTCAGCTGCTCCACGGCGCCACCCGCCTTGCCACCATCGGAATACGACATGGCGTCGCCCACGCCTTGCGAGACGTGCAGCGAGCGCAAGCCCGGCGTGCTCTGGTAAAACTTGGGCGAATACGCCAGCACCTGATCGATGGTCGGCACCGCGCCCAGCGAGTCGGCGTCGCAGGGCGTCGCTTTGGTGCACGACGCGAAGTTGCCCAGCAAGCCGCCGAAGTTGTGGTTCACGCTCGGCAAGAAATCCAAGCCGCGAATCAACGTGAGCTTGTCCAGAAACGGATTGAGCTTGGCGCCCAAGATCCCGGAAATACCCTTGTCGGTCTTGAGATCGCTCAGCGGCGCCCACGTGTACGGACCGCCAGCCAGCTTCTGCGTGAGCAAGGTCGAGCCGTCGCCGCGGCTGTCATTGTACTTCGAGTTCTTGAGCGCGTAGCCGTTACCCTGGAAAGTCGGGTACCACTGCTTGATCAGCTGCGTGCTGAAGCTCTTGAAGACGATGAAGCGCTTGGGCGCGGTTGCGGCTTGCGCGCCTGCTGACTTGGGTAGCAACGACTGCAGGAACGGCAGCGCGAGCAGCGCGCCACCCGCGCCACGCAAGAACAACCGCCGCGAAACGCCGCCGTGAACCAGGCCCTTCATTGTGGACCCACCTTTCGCTGAAAGAAGCTCGAGTATTTGGCCAGGCGCTGGAACGCCCCGCTGAGCCCAACCGCCGGATCCTTCAAGCCTGCCGCCAGATCTTGCACCACGCAGGTGTCGAGCGTCGCGTCGCTCACGGCGCGACGCGCCGCGAACTCGAAGTAGCGCTGGGCCATGCACGCCTCCACCTTTTGGCTCGCGACCAAGCGTTGATTCAGAGCGGCGGCATCCGCCACCGGCGTGCTGTCGTCAGCCGTGACTTTGGGCACGGCGTTGGTGTCGATCGGCAAGTCGGCGAGCTTTTCCCCGGTCTGCTCGTCGTACACCTGCTCGGTCGTGCGGTAGCGACCGAGCGCGTCGAACGACTCGAGCACGTAGCCCATGTCGCTGAAGCCGCCGTGGCAAGCCTGGCACAGCGCCTTGCCGTCGACCTTGGCTTGGAAGCGCTGGCGCGTGGTTTGTGCGCTGCTGGGCGGCGGCGGATCGAGCGAGCCCGGCGGCAGCGAGTTCGGATCCGGCTGCGGCAAGGGGTCGCACAGCACGCTGCGCCGCAAGAGCGCGCCGCGATGAAACGGATTGGTCTGCTCCAAATTCGAGACCAGCAGCGCCGCGCGCTGCAGCAGGCCTGCGCGTGTGCCGGCCGGGAGCTTGGGGTAGTCGCCGCTGCCACTCCAAGGCGCCACGCCGTAAAGGTGCGCGAGATCGGCGGATTTGGTGACTGACAGATCGGTGGTCAACAGGTCCGCCACCGTGCCGGTCTTCTGGAACGTGAACAGCTGCGTGAGGTCCCGCACCTCTTGCACCATGTCGCGGTAGTGGTCGTGACCGGCTACGCCGAGCGATTCTCCGGCTGCGAGCGCCTGCAGCGCCGGGCGGCTGGTCTCGAAGCCAGTGAACTTTTCGAGCCGAAACCACTCGTTCCAAAAGCCCCACAGCGTCTCCTGCGTGCGCGGGTCTTCGAACATGCGCCCCAGCTGCGCGGCGAACCCGGCGTCGGTCGCGAGCGAGCCGTCTTCGGCGGCTGCCAGCAGCCCTGCGTCCGGCATGGTCTGCCAGAACGTGTACGAGAGCCGTGACGCGATCTCGTACGACGTGAGCTGCAGCAAGTCGGCCGAAGACGCCAGCTGCGTGCCATCGACCTCGACTTGGTGCACGAAGCGCGGCGACGACAATGCGACGACGATCATGGCGCGAATCGCCTGCGCGGGCGCGCGGACGCCGTCGTTCAGCTCGGCGTATTCGGCACGATCGGCGTCGTTCAACGGGCGCCGATACGCCAGGCGCACGAAGCGATCCAAAAAGCCGTCCACGCAGGTAGCGCTCAGCGTCGCTTCGCTCGCGCAAGCTCCGGCCACGGCGCTGAGCAGCGCCGGATCTTTGGCGACGGCGTCGCCCACCGCGCGTCCCACGTTGAAATACCCCTGCACGTGCTCGAGCGCCGTGCGGTTGTCGCGCCCGCGAAAGCCATCTGCCAGGCTATCGTCCGGAATCGCTGCCATCAGCCCGTCGATGCTCGGCAGCACCGCGGCAGCGCCCACGCTGGTGAGCAAGTCCGTCACCGTGTGCTTGTACTGAAGGGTCGACAGCTTCATGAGCGGCGACACGCCCGGCGCCGCACCCTTGTCGCAAGTAATCGTCACGCCGCCCGGATTCGTTCCGACCGGCACCTCGCCGGGGCCCGATCCGCCGCCGTTGCTACCAGTGCCGCCCGTACCCGCGCCCGGCTGGCTCGACCCACCCGACGTGCAGGCGACCCCCAGCCCACAAAAGACCACCGACAGAACCCGGCTTCGCAGCAGCTTTCGCGTCTTCATGGGCGGCACGCCAACTACGTACCGCCACCCCCCCCAAGCGGTTCAAGGCCCGACTCGACCTGCCCGTTTGGTCTCCCACAACACTTCCCGCCTTCCCGCCTTCCCGCCTTCCTGCCAACCCCAGTCGACTTAGCGCGACCCGTCTACCCGATAGCGCGCCTGATCCAAATGGATGTGGTCCTTGTGCAGCCCGTCGAAGAACGGCGTGATCACCACCGAGAAGGTGCCCTCGTCGAACATGCGCTGCGTGGCAGCTCGCCAAAACCGCGCCTCCGGGCGCGTGGGCTCCGCAGCGGGCTTGCCGAAGGTCTTGAGCACGCTCAAGTTGCGACCGTTCTTCAAAGTCACGCTACGAATGTCGATGGCGTTGGCGTACGAGTGTTCGCTCACCAGCTTGAAGCGCGCCATCTTGCGGCAGTTGTAGGTTCCGCCTTGCTCGATGCGCGCCACCTCTTGCCCCAAGTGCCGCTTGGCCTCTTCGTTCAGCACCTGCTCGAAACGCGCGAGCCCCAGCGCCATACCGCAGCTCAAGATCGGCGCGGAGTTGTAGCGAATCTTCGCCGGACCACGCAGATACACGACGGCTTGCGGCGCGCCGCAGGTTGGGCGCTTGGCGTTGCCTTCCTTCACCGGCAAATCAGCGTGCGTGAAGGTGACGCCGAGCTCGCGCAGCTTGTCTTCGCAACCTTCGATCAGCTCCGGCGGCGCAACGACGTCGTCGTTGAGCGGATTCAGATCCGCAAGGACTTCTGGTGTCGACGCGGCGTCGGCTTCCAACGCGCTCCCCAAAACCAAGAGGCCAAACAGCGCCGCACGAAAGCTCATCCAGGTTAGACGGACGACGCCCCAAAAACCTTGGCGCCCAGAAAGCGCCCAATTGGCGCCCTCGACCCTTTCTACCCTCCGCCGACTAACCCCTAACCCCCCACCCCTCACCCCTAAAGCCTCTACCCGAGCTTGGCCTTCATACTGGCGATGGTGGCCTTCATCTTGGCCAAGTCCTGGACCAGCTTGGCCTTCGTGCTGCTGAGGGCATCCAAGGCCGCGCCGTCGAAGGCGGCCAGGTCCTTGGCGATCGCCTGCTGGTGCTTGACTATGTCCTTCATCTGCTTCGCGATCAAAGGCTTCACCTTGGCCGACGCCTTGGCGGACTTGGCCTGAATCTCTTGCACCTGCTTGTTCAGACTCGCAAGCTCGTGCAGCCCCTCGGCCTTGTAGGCAGCGCGCGCTTTCTTGAGCGCTTCTTCGGCGGCCTTCGCGGCTTCTTCGGTATCGGCCTGAGCCTTGCCAATGGCTTGGTCAGCTTCGCTCTTGAGCTTGGCCGCTTGCGCCTCGGCGTCGGCCTTCATCTGCTCGATCTGCTTTTGCAGACTCGCGACCTTCTCGGCCGCAGCCTGCTCGGCCTTCTTGATCTTCTCGTCGGCGGCTTTCTGAACCTCGGCCAGCTTGGCCGCCTGCTCTTTGTCGTCGTCGCAGGCCGCGGTGCTCAAGAGCACGCTACCCAGCACCAAACCGGCCCAAATTCGCTCGCGAATCGGCATAGGTAAGACGCTAGCAAAACTTTGCGCGAGCCGGCGCCGCTGGATCTTTACAGGTCCGGAGTCGCAAAAACCCCGCCAATTCGAGGGCTCACGCAGTGCGAAAAAGAACTAGCCGTAAGACTACACGCACTCCAAAACTCCACGCCGCTCGTCGTGGAGGCGCGAGGTGTCGAGTCCGTCCAGCGCGATGACGTTGTTCAGCGAGGTAATGCGCGGGTACTCGGTCTGGTCGAAGGCCCACACCAGCTCGCCATCTGCGGCGTACATCAACACCTGGTAGCCGTCCGCCGCGTGCGAAGGTCCGTGGCCCTGCCAGTTGGCGATCAGGTACTCACCCGTCGGCAGCAGCTGAAAGCCCGAGAAAAAATTGGGCGATAACGAGCGACGCAAACCTCGCGGCTCCGACTGCGTCTTGCCGCCAATGGTCTGCACGACAGCGCCCCGCGCGGCATCGATCACGAGCAAGCTCGCGGAGTAACCGGCCGAAACCACCAGACGCTCCGCGCTGACTCGCACAGCCTTCAACATGCTGTCGGCAGGCACGCCGTCTGGAATTCGAAACAGCGTCTTCACGCCGCCATCCCAAGTTGCTTCGTGAACCACGCGCTTGCCGTCGGTCTCCGAACAGAACAGCAGCGTTTCCGCCGCGGTGTGGCGCACCAACCGACCCTTCAAAAGCCCAGCGCCCACCAGCACGCGACCGGCAACGGGAGCTGCGCGCGGGTCGACCTCGCACACGAAGATGCCGTTGTCGCCGTTACCGAGCACCACGGTGTTGCCATTCGGCAACCGCCGCGCCGACTCGATCGCCGGCAAGCCCGGCAGCGTCACTTCACGCAACAGCTTGCCGTCGACGAGTGACAGCTCGACGAAACCAGTCGGCGAGCTGCGCAGCACGCGCTCGTCTCCAATCAGCTGCAAATCACGCCCGGGACCGTTGAAGCACCAAGAGCGACCGGGCGTCTCCAAATCCAGATAGTGAACGGCCGCGCTGCCCTCGTCGTTCAGCAGCAACCGTCGCGGGACTTTGGTCATGTGAGACTCAGCGCAAGACGAACACGTTCGTGATCGTCGTTTGACCCGTGTTCACGCTGCCCCAGGTCCAGACGACCTTGGCGGACGCTCCCTCGGGCTGAAACTCGATGACCATGGGCGTGTCTTTGCCGGCGCTGCTGCCGAGGTGACCTAGCCAATTGGCCACGATGTAGTTGCCGTTCGGCCGGCGCACGAAGCCCGAGAAGAAGTCGAGCTTGTAAGCTTCGAAGGCCGCGTTGTCACGGCCACCGACGGTCGCCACGATCTGCTTGTCCTTGTTGATCTCGACGATGGTCGCAGGCTCCCCAGTCGTGGCGTAGGCGCCGCCATCGGCGCGCCACCACACCGCGTAGCCTTTGGTGCCGGCACCCATGCTGGCTTGCCACAGCACTTGGCCCTGGTCGTTCAGCTCGTAGACAGTCTCGGTGCGTGACAGCCAGAAGTGATTGGTCGAGCGATCGAGGTTGATGGCGCGCAAGTTGGCGCCCGCGGGCAGGTTGAAGCTACGCGAAATGACGCCCTGGCCGTTCACGATCTTGATCTGCGCCGGGTTGGTGTCCGTACCAAGCGCGGTCTGGCCGTCTGCCATGCGGCAAGCTCCGGTGACGTTGGTGGTGGCTTGCGCCTTCACCTCGAGCAGCTTCATGCCGTTCGACAGATCGATCTCGACGTAGCCGGTGTTGACGCTGACCAAGAGCGCCTTGCCGCCCGCTGCCTTCGCGTTGTCCACCACCTCGATGGTGCGCGGCGAGTTCGCGCCCGTGGAGCCGACCGGCGTCGTCCACTTGGCGCCCGTGAACTCGTTGACGTAGTTCACCTGGTTCTTGCCGTTGTCGTTGGCAACGAACTCGTGGCAGATCTGGCCAGCGGGCTTGGGGCACGCGGGGCCAGTGTCGCTACCGCCGCTGCCGCCGCCCGAGCTCGTGCCCGCTACCGGAGCAGCGCCGCCCGTGTCTCCCGTGCCGCCCGTGGGGTTGCCCGAGCCCGCGGCGTTGCCAGCGCCACCCGTGGGTTGCGCGCTGCCGCCCGTCGCCTGGGTCGGGTTCGTTTGCCCGGAGCCGCCCATGGTGTTCGTCGGGTCCGTGCTGCTGCCAGACGTGTTGCCCGTCGGGTCCGTGGTGCCCGAGCCACCCATGCCGTCGTCGAAGCTGCTGCCGTTGCTGGAGCAGCCTAGAGAGGCAACGCTGGCGACGGCCGCCGAGAGCGAGACGGCAAAAGCTGTGAGGGCGCGGCGACGGGTACGGGTGTTGTCCATGTGCGTGTCCTTGATTGGGGAGGTCGCGGCCACCCCAAAGAAAGGGGCCAGGTTTTCGTCTTCTCGACGTGGAATTTTTATTCCACGTCTTGCATTTCATAGAATATATGTTCTCCTACTGCCTATGTCCACCGCGTTCCGCAGCCCCCTGCACGAAATGGTTTCCACCTCGCCCACTGACTTTTGGAACGACTCGTGCGCCGTGGGTGAGCTGAAGTACGCCCTGGAACATGGTGCGGTAGGCGCCACCAGCAATCCGACCATCGTTGCGAGCGTGCTCAAGACAGAGTTCGCCGATTGGAAGGGCCGCGTCGAAGAACTGTTTCAAAAGGAACCAACTTGGACCGAGGCGCAGATCGCCTGGAAGTTGATCGAGGAAATGGCCGTGAAGGCCGCGGGCCTTCTGATGCCCGTGTTCGAGCAGTCAGGCGGCAAGAAGGGTTGGCTGTCGATTCAGACCAACGCGGAATTTCACAAGAGCCCTGATGAGCTCGTGAAGCAGTCGCTTCACTTCGTGTCGCTCGCGCCAAACCTGATGGTGAAGATTCCGGCGACGGCGGCGGGCATCATCGCCATCGAAGAAGTCACGGCGCAGGGCGTCAACGTGAACGCGACGGTGTCGTTCACGGCTCCACAAGCGGTCGCAGTCGCCGACGCCGTGGAACGTGGCCTGAAGCGCCGCGAAGCCGCGGGGCATTCCACTGCGAACATGGTGCCAGTGTGTACGTTGATGATCGGGAGGCTCGACGACTGGCTCAAGGTCGTGTGCGAAAAGCAGGGCAAGGTGCCGACGCCGGGCACGCTCGACTGGGCCGGCGTCGCGACCTTCAAAAACGCGCTCAAGACCTACAAGCAGTCGGGCTACCGCACGCGCCTGCTCGCCGCGGCGTACCGCAACCACCTGCACTGGTCGGAGCTGGTCGGCGGCGACGTCATCCTGACGATTCCGCCGGAGTGGCAGCGCAAGTTCAACGCTTCGACCGTCTCGGTGCAGTCGCGCATCGACAATCCGGTGCCGGCCCAAGCCCTGACGGAGCTGTCCGAGCAGTTCGAAGACTTCCGCCGCGCCTACGATCCCAAAGGCATGAAGCCCGCCGAGTTCGACACCTTCGGCGCCACGCGCCGCACGCTGCGCGCGTTCTTGGACTCGTACTACGGCCTGCTCAGCTTCATCCGTGACCTGCGCATTCCGAATCCCGACAAGTGAGCGACGGCGGGATCACCAGGTCAAGCAGCTCCAAGCGTCGGCCTTTCACGCCTTCGGTGTCCCGCTGGTAAGTCGACGAGCCGCCCTTCCAATCTGCTGGCCCTAAGTGCCACAGTACTGATAGTTGACGAGCACACAGCACTCGCCGCCAATGTTGCATTGGCCGACCTTGTCCGTGCTCTCGGTCTCTGCGCAACCGTCGCACGAAATGATGGAGGTGCCGGGTGCTACGTAGCTCGCGCACAAGCCCGGGCGAATGGGGACCTCGCCGCCAGCGCCGCCTTCGCTCGCGCCGCCTGCGCCAACGCCACCGGCTCCGCCCGAGCTTTGGCTGGCGGCGTACTGCTCCTGTGACGCCTTGCAAACCGCATCGTGGTCGTTGAACAGCTCGTTTACCACCAGCTCGTACGGCAGCTCGATGCTGCCCCACGAGCACAGCACCGACACGAACCCTTGGTCGCAGCCGCCACATTCGTCCTCGATGCCGCAGGTACCCGCCGCGCCAGCGTCACCCGGTACCGGTCGGCTCGGCCCACGACTACCGCCGACGCCCTGCCCCGCTCTACCGCCTGTGGCCGGCCCCTGATGCTGCCCGCCGCGCGCGGGTCCGAACGTCGACCCTCCCCCACTGCCTCCCAGGGTGGTCGACGGCGCGCCAGCCTTCGGGGCGCCATCGCTTTCGGTAGCTTTGCCCCCGCACGCCACGAAGCCCGCACCCAGCAGCAGCACCGGCAATACCCACCGGCTCGCGCGCCGCACTCGCTCCTTCGACATGCCCCTCTCTTAAGCAACGCCAATGCCAAACTCCAGTTGCCCAAATCTTCGGCAATTCGGCGCTGAGCGCTGAGCCAAGTTGGGCCAGTCGCCGTGACAGCGTGACACCATACCGGCTGGGCTTAGCGCGATGTCAGTTCCGCTTCGAGCGCTTGCCGTTGCCGGCGCGCTTCGCTTCCACGGCGCGCCCTAGCCCGACAATCAACGTGACGGCGAGGGTCATGGTGACGGCGAGGGAACGGAACAGGCCGACAGCGGCTTGTTGGACTTCGAGGCTGACGTCGGCGTGCTCGGCGAGGGGGCTGAGCGGGCTGTCGGTCATGGCGATGATTTTGACGCCGCGCTGCTTGGACTCGCGCACCACCTGGGCAACGTCTGGCGAATACGCCTTGGAGCTGATGGCGATGATGACGTCGCGGCTGCTGGCGTGGCCGACCTGCTGCATGAACATCCCGCCCACGCCGTCGACCAGCACGTTCTTGACGTTCATTTGGCTGAGCGCGTAGGCCAAGTAGCAGGCGATGGGGAAGGAACGGCGGTGCGCCACCACGTACACCGTGTCGGAGTCCGTGATCAGCTTGAACGCCTGATCGAGCAGCGTTCCGAGCCGTTTGTTTTGCTGCAGGCGGCGCAGTCCGACGACGTCTGCTTCGACGAACTGATCGAGCAACGCGTTCACGTCTTTGGCTTCTTCGCCTTGCGCCTCGGTGCCGTTGAGCGACTTGAGTCGCTCTTTGTAGTCCGGCATGGCGTCGGTCAGGCGCAGCCGGAACACGCGCTGCATGTCGCTGTAACCCGAGAAGCCGAACACCTTGGCGAAGCGAATCAAGCTCGAAGGCTGCACGCCCGCGCGCTGCGACACCGCCGCGATGGTCTCGAGAGCCAGCTCGCTCGGATTGTCGAGTGCGTGGCTCGCAATCTGCTGCAAACGCTTACTCAGGCTGGGAAATTGCTCGATGATCGCCTTTTCCAGCTGGTCGTAAGTCTCGGGATACGCGGCGGCGTTCTTTCTCATTGCTTCACTTCACCGTCGGCATGGCAAAGCTCGCGCCAGCGCTGGCACCGCGCGGCCAACGCGACGTGACGGTTTTCATGCGCGTGAAGAACCGCACGCCCTCGGGGCCGTGCATGTAGTGATCGCCGAACAGCGAGCCCTTCCAGCCGCCAAAGCTGTGGAAGGCCATCGGCACCGGAATGGGCACGTTCACGCCCACCATGCCGATCTGAATGCGCTTGGTGAACTCATCGGCCGCTTCGCCACTGGTCGTGAAAATCGCGCCGCCGTTGCCATAGCGATGGGCATTCACCAACTGGATGGCGGCGTCCAGCGTTGGCACGCGCACGACGGCCAAAACCGGGCCAAAGATCTCCTCTTGGTAGATCTTCATCTCGGCCGTGACGTGGTCGAACAGGCAGCCGCCAATGAAGAAGCCGTTTTCGGCTCCCGCGACGCGCAGCCCGCGGCCGTCGACCAGCAGCTTGGCGCCTTCCTTCACGCCCAGGTCCACATAGCCCGAGACCTTGTCGAGGTGCTGCTGGGTCACGAGTGGGCCCATGTCCATGCCCGGGGCGGTTCCGGGACCGATTTTCAGACCCTTTACCTTCGGGACCAGCGCCTCCACCAGGCGGTCACCGGTCTCGGCACCGACCGCGACCGCGACCGAGATCGCCATGCAGCGCTCACCCGCCGAGCCGTAGGCGGCGCCCATCAGCGCGTCGACGGTGTGGTTCAAGTCGGCGTCGGGCATCACGATCATGTGATTCTTGGCGCCGCCCAAGCACTGCACGCGCTTACCGGCGCGCGTCGAGCGTTGATACACGTTCTCGGCGACGGGTGTGGAGCCAACCAGGCTGATGGCCGCGATGTCCGGGTGCTCGATGAACGCATCGACGACTTCTTTGTCGCCGTTGACCACGTTGAACACACCAGGGGGCAGGCCAGCTTCGGTCCACAACTGTGCCAGCTTGAGCGACAGCGAAGGCACGCGCTCCGACGGCTTCATCACGAAGGTGTTGCCGCAAGCGATCGCGACGGGCGCCATCCACATCGGGATCATCGCCGGAAAGTTGAACGGCCCGATGCCGGCGCACACGCCTAGCGGCTGACGAAACGACCAGCTGTCCACGCCGCGCGCCACGCCTTCGGTGTATTCGCCCTTCAAAAGCTGCGGAATGCCTGCCGCAAATTCCACGACTTCCATGCCACGCGTGACCGAGCCCTTGGCGTCGTCCAGCACCTTGCCGTGCTCGGCCGTCACCAGCGCGGCCAGCTCGTCCATGTGCTCGTCGATCAGGCTCTTGAGGTTGAACATGACGCGCGCGCGACGCACCGACGGCGTCGCCGACCAGCCGTCGAGCGCCTGCTTGGCGGCCGCTACGGCGGTCGCCACGTCCGCGGCCGTCGACATGGGCACTTGGCTAGCCTCGGCGCCCAGCGCCGGGTTGAAGACGCTGCCAAAGCGCGTGCTCGCGCTGTCGACCAGCTTGCCGTTGATGTAGTTCTGCAATTTCTTGGTCATGTCAGTTCCGTGCGGTGACGTTCAGCGTCCGTAAGGCTCGAGAGTTCACAGGGAGGCGGGGAGGCGGGGAGGTCCGCGAGGCGAGAATTTGGGGGTTCGAGACGGAAGGAAATGCTCGGAGACTGCGCAGTCGTGTTGCGTCGCCTTGCGTCTCGAACAACAAAAACCTCGCGGACCTCCCCGCCTCCCCGCCTCCCTGTGAGTCTTCCTCTCGCCAGGTTCATTGGCATGCGGTGAGCCCCCCGTCGACGTAGAGGATTTGGCCGGTGACGAAGTCGGCGCCGGAGCCGCAAAAGAACAGCGTTGGGCCGACGACGTCTTCGGGGTCGGCGATGCGACCCATCGGGATGCGCTCGAGCAATTTGGCGCTGGCTACGGGGTCTTTCAGCAGGTGTTGCGCCATGTCGCTCTTCACGAACGTGGGCGCGACGCCGTTGACGGTAATGCGATGCTGCGCGAGCTCGACCGCGTGCTGCTTGACGAGCATCAAGAGCCCGCCCTTGCTCGACGTGTAGGACGAGTAACCTTTGCCTTGCAGCGCGAGCTTGGCCCGCACGGACAACAAATGAACGTGCCGACCGCCCTGCCCGGCCTGCACTTGGCGGCGCGCCACGGCTTGCCCCAAGAACATGGCCGCCTTCAGGTTCAGGTCGATCACGCTGTCGAAGCTTTCCTCCGTTGCCTCGAGCAGCAGCTGCTCGCGGTGAATCCCGACCGAGTTGACCAGGATGTCGCAGCGACCAAAGACGTCACACACCCCGTCGACGGCTCGGCCAATCTCGCTGACCGAGCGCGCATCGAACGCGACGGCCTTCGCCTCACCGCCGGCCTTAACGATAGCGGCCGTGACCTCGTGCAGACGGCCGTTCTCGGGTCCGCCCACCGCCACCTTGACCCCGGCGCGAGCCAGCCCGAGCGAGATGGCTTCGCCCAGCACGCCCGTGCCGCCGGCAACGAAAGCCACTTTTCCCGCCAAACCAGCTGCAGTTGGAGCGCTATTGGTCATCTATCAATCCAAGTGCAGACCGCCGTTGATGTCCAGCAGCTCGCCCGTGATGAAGCCAGCCAGCGGCGAGGCCAAGAATACCACCGCGTGAGCGATCTCTTCCGGCTCGCAGAAGCGCCCCACCGGGATCTGCTTGAGCGTGGCTTGCCGCTGCTCTTCGGTCAGCTGCTCGGTGATCATCTTGGTCTTCACGTAGGCCGGCGCCAGCGCGTTCACGGTCACGCCATGCGGAGCGAGCTCGCGCGCGAGCGAGAACGTCAGGCCGCCCAGCGCGCCCTTGGACGCCGTGTACGCCGTGCCAGCCGTGAGCCCCCCGGTCTTCATCGCCACCGAGCACATGTTGATGATGCGGCCCCAGCGGTGCTCACGCATGCTGGGCACCCACTCGCGGCTCAGGTGATAAGGGCCGTCCAAGTTCACGGCCATGATCTTGCGCCACTCTTCGGGGTTGGTCTCGGCCAATTTGTGATTGGAGAGAACACCGGCATTGTTGACCAAAATGTCGACCGCCCCGACCTTCTCGCGCACGTCCGCGCAGGCGCTCTTGATCTGCGCCGGATCGCTCAGATCGAACAGGATGGGGAAGGTTCCCTCGCCCAAGGCCGCCGTCACGGCCTCGAGCGCCGCGCGATCCGAGTCGGCGAGCACGACGGTGTGGCCTTCGGCCAAGAGCGCGCGCGCAATGGCGGCGCCCATCGCGCCACCGACGCCCGTGACCATGGCCACGCGCTTCGGATTGCCAGATTTGTCCTTCGTTTCGATTCTTGGTGTCATGAAGTTCCCGTTTCAGGAGGCGCGGGGGCCGCGCCACTCCCCGCTCAGCAATCGGCGAGCGCGCCCAGGTAGTCGCGCACGCCAGGATGTTCCCGCAATTTGTCGTAGGTCGGCAGCTCGGCGACCTTGCCACCGGCGACGAACAGAAAGCGCTCACAGTTGTCGCGCATGATGTCGATGTGAAACTGCTCGTAGGGGTGCACGCACAGCAAAACGACGCGACCGCTTTCGCGCAGCTGCTTGAAGAAGCTCAACATGAAGCCGATGTAACCGTCTTGCGTGCTGAACTGCGGCTCGTCGAAGATGTGCACCAGCGGATACGTAGACTCCGCCGGCTGCAGCATGAAGTTGGGCTTCGTCTTCTTGACGGAGCGCACTTGGTAAGACTGGTGATAGTGAATCGCCAGCCTGTCGCGCTCGCGGTACTTCACCGTTTGAATGTCGGTACCGCCGCACAAAATCTGCCCGCTGGTCGGCACGTTGCTGCCCGACAACATCTCGAACAGCGTCGTCTTGCCGGCGCCGTTCGGCCCCATCACCCCGACAATCTCGGGTTTGTCGATCTTGAACGACCCCTCCAGGCTGAACGTCTGCTTCTTCGCGATGAACCCCCGCGAATACGTCTTCTTGAGGTCCCGCACTTCGAGAATGGGGTGCGTCATGACGCCACCTCACTGTTGCCGACTGTGCTCTCGTTTCGGGCGAGATTCACAGGGAGGCGGGGAGGCGGGGAGGTCCGCGAGGTCGAGAATTTTTGGGTTTCGAGTCGCGCTGCGCCGCACGGAACCTGCGCAGGAATCGCACGCCAACGCACGGCTCGAACAACGAAAAACTCGCGGACCTCCCCGCCTCC
>DATAKF010000061.1:0-7499 GCA_036261775.1 Polyangiaceae bacterium
CACGGACACGGTCGGCGATGCCGAGGAGGTTCTGGACGTGGTGGCCGACCTCGTGCGCGATCACGTAGGCCTGCGCAAAATCCCCGGGGGCCTTGAGCCGCTTTTCCATGACGTCGTAGAACGTCGGGTCGATGTACAGCTTGCGATCGCCCGGGCAGTAGAAGGGGCCTACGTCGGAAGTGGCGCTGCCGCAGCCGCCAGTGCTGACGCTGTTCGAGAACACCACCAGCGTTGGCTCTTGGTAGGCGCCCGGCGCGCTGCCGTACTTCGGCAAGGTGCCTTGCTGAAACTGCGGGCCCCAAACGTCTTCGGTCGACGCCAGCACTGCGCGTGAAAAATCGCAGGCCTTGTTGTTCGTTGGCGTAGCCTGGCACGCGCTCCCTGACCCGGCCGATGTGCCTTGAGGCGCGTTGCTCCCCCCCGACAGCGCGCTGAGCAATGCTTGCTTCACGCTAGCGGGCGCCAGAAAAAACACGGCTGCCCCGATGGCACCGACGATGGCGGCGCCTTTGAAGCCGAGCAGGCGCACCAGCGACGAAAGCGCGTTGATGGGCAGTCCGCCACCGCCACCGCCGCCGCCGCTACCGCGATCCTCGAATTTGCTGGACCGACGTCGACCTTCAATTTCCACGGGTGCGCTCCTTGGTCAGCAGCCGTAGCGCCGTAGGCCCAGCGCTACAAGCCGCGCCTGGGCGGCTCGGCTACTTGGCGCGCTACCTGGCCCCTGAGGCGCGACCGTTTTGCTCGATCAGCTGGGGATATTCGTCCCACGGCAGCTCGGCGCCTGCGCGCAGGTACAGCGGCGTGGCGGTGGGCTCGTTGCGCGTGCAGTTGGCGCCGGTGAGCGAGTAGATCGGTTCGCCCGAGAGACTGACGGCGGCGCGCCGCGACACGGCGCGGTACTCGCCGTTGTCGTCGTACGCCATCGTCACCAGGTCCGAATACGGACAGTCCTCTGGCACCGTGCACAGGTAAGCAGGATCGGTGCAGTTGGCGTCGGCGAACATCAGGAAGGTGTAGGGATCGACGAGCGTGGTCGCGGGCACGCAGCGCACCCCGGCGTCGGGCGTCCAGATGGGCCGACAGCCGACGTCGAGCTGCGAGTCGTAGTAGCGAGGCGTATGAAGGCTGCGACCGAGGGAGCTGCCGCCGAACAGCGCGTCGCTCAGGATCTGCAGCGAGCCGTCGTCGGCGCGCAGCCCCATCAGCCGGAGGCGGTCCGAACCATCGCGAGTCCAGCTGACAATCGCGATGGCGTCCTGCAACGGCTCGCCGCGTTGCCAAAAGCCTCTCTGCCCTTCGTAAGAAGTGTCGGCTGGCTCGCAGACCTTGCCTTGACTGAAGATGGGGCCGTCCCACAGCCCACCCAGAGCGTACTTGTCGCCCGAGAGCCCCAAGTCACCGATGTACGCGGGCTCCGGACAGGTCGCGGCGGGCCAGAGACGGTCGCCCTGGCATTTCGAATCGACGTAGTAGCTGGAATGGTTTGCGAACGTGGGCACGTTGCAGAGCAGCGCCTCGGAGCCGTCGAGGAGCGTGCACGGCTTGTCCCAGCGCTCGTCGACGAGCTGAGCGTCGAACTCGCCCTGATTGTCGGTCGCGAACCTGCGCAAGCGCACGCGGTCGCCCAGCAGGGGGCCGTCGACTCGTTTGGCGCTGACCCAGCCTTGAGGATCGGCTTCGCGTTCGAGCACGAAGTCGTGCGAGTCCTCTTCTCGGGCGGGAGGCCCAATCGCGACGCAACCGGTATCCGCGCGGTAGAAGCGCTGTGTAGGCGGGATCTCTTGCAGCGTGCCAACGGCATAGCGCGTCTCGCAACCTTCGCTCGGTAGCGGCACTGCGACGTTGCGATCGAGCAGGACTCGCGCATTCTTGGCGTAGGGCGCGTAGTAAATGGGCTGCGTGCAGGCTGCGTCGGCGTAGTTGAGCTGCAGCTCCAGGGTGGTGGCGGGCAGCGGCAAACAACGGAGCGTACCGTCGCGATCAGGGACGAAGCTGCAATGCTCTCCGCGCTTCTGGTCGAAGATGCCAATCGCGAGCGGTGCTGCGCCTTCGGTTTCGAGCCGCCACGGAACGAGCCGCTCTTCGGGCTCGGGATCCGTTGGGTCGGGCGTCGTGGGCTCGGAACTTTCCGGCGTCGCCGTCTTGCCGCAGCCCGAAATCGCCAGCGCGATACCGACTACGCTCCACGCTCGCGTCCACGCCCGCCTGACCTCCATGTCCGTGATTCTACGCGTTCAGAGCGCGCGCGGCCACGGAGGTTTTTCGAGCGCCCCGAAGCCTAGCGGCAGGCCCACGCGAGGTTATCGATGGCCCAAGCTTGCTTGCAGGACGTCGCCGATAGCGTGAGATCGGCCTTGCCGTTGGCGGTCAGGGTAAAGGCGGCTTGTTTGGCCGTGACCGACACCACCTTGCCGTCGTTGGCTTCGCAACGGACTTGGTACGCCAGCGTGCAGGCCAAACGGCGCTCGCAACCGTTGCTGGCGTGCACGGTGATTTCCTTGTCGCCGTAGTCGTTCTGGAAGCCGACGCAGGCGTCGGCGGTCGCGGGTTCTTCCGCGAAAGCGGGTCGAGCGGCACTGGCTGCGCCAGTCAGAAAGGCACACGACAGCATGAACGCGCCGAGGCGCGCGCGAAGCGAAGGCATCACGAGGAATCTCCGAGCTGGGCTCGCTAGGTCAGCGAGGCGTTGTTAGGGAGCCAGACAGCGGCGGTGGGCGGAGGTTCCCGGTAATTTGCGGGCGCACGGGCGGAGGGACGTAGGGGCCGAGGGGTTAGGGGTTAGTCGGCGGAGGGGCTAGGGGTTGGTCTACGAAAGCCGAGGTGTTTGGGGGCGGCTCGCCCAAGCTATGGCGGATGAGACTGACGCTGTGCGGGTGCGGCCCAATCTGTTAGTAGTGGGAGGCGTGAAGCCGCGCCGTCTCACTGCCGCCGCCGTTCTTGTCGCCGCGCTTGCGGCGACTTCTGCCGCCAGCGCTGACGTGGCCGAGGACCGCGCGGCCGCCCGCCAGCACCTGACGCAAGCTCAGGACTTCAAGAAGCAGGGCAACTTGGCGGAGGCGCTTGGTCATTTTCAAGAGAGCCAGCGCCTGGACCCCAAGCTTGCCACGCTGCTCGAGCTGGCAGATTGCGCAGAGCAGCTGGGCAAGTTGGTGGAGGCACAAGGCTACTGGGCTGCCGGGCGCGACCAAGCCAAGAAAGACGAGAAGCCGCAGTCACGAGCGCGCGCCGAGCAGCGGCTGGCCGCGGTCGAAAAGCGCGTCGCTCATTACACGCTGCAGCTCGCGGCAGGTTCTCCTGCCGACACTCAAGTGTTCCACGACGCCGTGCTGGTCGACGCCGCTGCGCTCGGCACGGCCGTCGCGGCGAATCCTGGTGAGCACTCAGTGGTGGTCAAAGCCAGCGGGCACGAAGACGCCAAGTTCGAGCTGAAGTTGGCAGAGGGTGACAATCAAACGCTGCCGATCGCGGTCGGTCCGGCCATCGTCGTTGCGCCGCCACCTCCGCCTCCGCCTCCGCCCAAGCCGGTCGTGCAGGCGCCGCCGCCCGACTCGTCGAGCTCGGGCTCGGGGCAGCGCACGGTTGGGCTGATCGTGGGGGCGGGCGGCATCGTGGGGCTCGGCGTTGGCGGCCTGCTGTGGAACGTGGGTTATCGCAACAGCAACAGCCTGGGCTCGACGGCCGGCAATCAGATGCTTGCAGGCCAGGTGTTGGTCGTCACGGGCGGCGCTTTGCTGGTCACTGGCGTCGTGCTGTTCGCGACCGCTCCCAGCGGAAACACCGCTCGAGCCAAGCACCTGCCGATCGTGCCGGTCGTGGCCGTGGGCAGCAACGCCACCGTGCTCGGCGCGGCCGGCGAATTCTGACTGCTCCGGGCTCGCGAAGCGGGTTCAGAAAAAATGCGAACGCCGTGTCGATCGGCGTAGGTCTCGTTCGTCGCGTTGCTGAACCCGCAACCAAGAGAGCGAAAAATGCAGTTTTTGATGCTGATCACGATCGAGAACACCCCCGACTACGAAGCCAACAAGCCCATTCCGGAGTCGCTGAACGTCGCCATGGGCGCCTTGATGGAAGAGTGGACGAAGGAGGGCTCGTTCGTGTCTGCCGCCGGGCTTTTGCCGACGTCACAGGCCACGCGCATTCGGCTCGAGCGCGGCAACGTGCTGGTGACTGACGGACCGTTCACCGAGACGAAAGAGGTCGTGGGAGGCTTCTTCATCCTCGAAGCGCCGGACCGGGCAGCCGCCGTGGCCATGACGCGCCGGTTCGTCGACGTTCACAAGGGCCCGATGGGCGACGCCTTTTTGCTGCAGTGCGAAGTACGGCAGCTCGTGACCGGCTGAGCCCCGCGTGCCTGGCACGTGCCATCCCGGTGCCAGTTGGATCTTCCCATCCGATTCGGTAATCGGGCCGAACAACTGCGCGCTGTCGCTAGGGAGCTGGAGCGTCGGCCGGAGTCGCGGCGGCGGCTGGAGTCGCGGCGGCGGCTGGAGCAGCGGCGGCTTCGCCGCAGGTGTCGGTCACTTCGACGCGCACGTCGCTGCCTTCGGTCAAGATCACGTTCTTGGA
Source organism: Polyangiaceae bacterium (assembly GCA_036261775.1). GTDB lineage: Bacteria > Myxococcota_A > Polyangia > Polyangiales > Polyangiaceae > PMG-095. The sequence goes on from DATAKF010000061.1 coordinate 4,570, forward strand.
TTCGAGGTGGTACGTGCCGCTCGCTTGGGGCGTGACGACTGACGTGCCTTGACCAAAAACCTGGCCGGGCGAGTCGTTGGGGGGCGACGCGGTGATGCTGCCGCCGTGCGTGGCGTTCCAGCTCAGCCTGGAGCTTTGGCCTTTGCAGACCTTCGCGGGTGACGCTTCGAATTGGTAGATGGTGGGCGTGCACGCGGCGAACGCGAGCAGCAGTGGCAAGGCGCAATGAGTGAGCTTGAGCATGGTTTGGAACGTCGGCTTCCCCCGACCGGCCCAAGATAGATCGACGCCCACCTGGCTGGCGTCTCCAAAAACCACGGGCTGAACGCGCGCGTGCTCCCGGTTTTCGGGCCAATTTTTACGAAGCGTGACCGATCGAAGGGCCCCGCGGCATTACGTCCAGTTTGCTGAAGGGTCCGAGCGGCTCCCAGCAACTTCACTCGGCGAGCCCTCTCGATGACGTCTTCCGTCACCACCCGCGCGTTCGTTGGCCTCGTTTGCGGTGCCTTTTTCGCTTGCGGCAACGGGGTGGACGCCGAGTCTCCCCACGACGTGGCGATGGCTGGCAGTGGTGGTGCTGCAAGCGGCAGTGCTCCCCGGCAAACAGGGGGGGCCGCGGCTGGGACGGCAGGCAGCGTTGCTCAGCCGCCCGCGGGAGCCAGTGGCTCCCTCGCCGGAGCCGATAGCCCTGCGGCGGGAGGCACTTTGGGCTCAGCTGGTGCTGGGCTGGGCGGTGGCGGCGGAACGTCGGCTGGCGGCGCCTCTGCCGGCACGGCGGGCACAGGCGCTAGCACGGCGGGCACAGGCGCAGGCGGCGTCGGAGCGGTGTGCATGGGCGCGCCAGCGCAGGTCGCGACCGTCTACATGATCGGTGATTCGACGATGAGCGTCTACGCCAGCAACCTTTTCCCGCGCATGGGCTGGGGGCAGCCGCTGGGGGCTTCGTTCGGCCCCGCCTGCGCCACCGTGAACGACAAAGCGTTGTCAGGTCGCAGCTCCAAGAGCTTCTTCGACGAAGGCGCTTGGACGCCCGTGAAGAATGCGCTCAAGGCCGGCGACTACGTGCTGATTCAGTTCGCGCACAACGACGAGAAGAGCGACGACCCGACGCGCTACACGCAGCCGCAGACGACGTACAAACAGTTTCTGACCACGTACGTCAACGACACGCGCGCCAAGCAGGCGACGCCGCTTTTGCTCACGCCCATCAACCGCAACAACTGGAGCGGCGCGACGGTCTCGAACTCGCACGGCCTGTATCCCGACGCCGTGCGCGAGCTCGCGGCGTCGCTCAAGGTCGAGCTGATCGACCTGACGGCGCTCACCAAGGCCTATTTCGAGCGTATCGGCAGAGCCGAGACCGACAAGCTGTTCCTGATCCTCGCCGCAGGGCAGTCGCCGAACTATCCAGATGGCGTGACCGACAACACGCATCTGCAAGAAAGAGGCGCGCTCGTGATTGGACAGTTGGCCATGGCGGACGCCTACAATCAGAAGCTGCCGCTCGCCCGGTGGCTCAAGGCCGTGCCGGTCGCCCCGTAGCCGAGGCGCCCCTAGTAGACAAGACTAGGGGCCTGAAGCTGCAGAGCAGCTCGCCGCGAAGCGGCGGTCCGCAATTCTGAGTAGAATTACGGACTCAGGACACTAGGGCTCAGTAGTAGCCGACTTGGTCGATCGCGAAGGTCGAGTTGGTGCCGAACGCGCTGAACAAGATGTTGGTGTAGTAGCCGTCGAATACCAGGCCGTCGCCGAAGCAGTCGAAGGGAATGCGGTACTCCTTCCAATCGGCGGAAATGGTGATGCGCTTGTCCGGCGGCGCCGCGGCGCAGCCGTCACCCACGCAGCCGCCCAAGAGCGACTTCTCGGAGCCGACCTGGATGACGATGGTGTTGGCGTCGACCGCGAAGGGCACGGTGGCCGCGTCGATGGTGCCCTTGGCCCAGAAGCTGAGGCCTTCGAAGGTGCGCACGTCTTGGCACTGCGTCCCGAACCCTACCTGCAGCTTGATGCCTTGGGTGAGGTTGGTAACGACGTAGCTGAGCGCCTTGGTGGTGCCGTTCGCGCCGCCCCCCGACGGCGTTGCCGTGGCCGGCGTGAAGCCGGTCATGCCGTCGACGTTCGGATAGACGCCCCAGCCCGGCGCTGCGCCGGCGTCCTCGAAGGCTGCGATGAGCGGCGTGGCCGGCACGGCTTTGGTCACGCAGGCGGCCCCCGGCGTGGCCGACGGCGTGTACATCTGCGCGCCGCAGGTGGTGACGACGGCGTTGGGATTGCTAGCGCCGCCGCTACCACCGCTGCCGCCGCTGGCTCCACCCGAGGCGCCGCCGCTGCCGGCATGGGCGCCGCCGTTGCCGCTGCCGCTGGTGCCAGAACCAGCCGTATTGGCGCCGCCGCTGCTGGTTCCGGCGCTGGTGCCGCTACCGGCCGTGCCGGTGTTGGTGCCGCCAGTCGCAGAGCCGGCCGTGGTCGTGGTCGTGCCAGCGGTTGCGATACTGCCAGCGGTGGACGTGCTGCCGCCCTTGTTCGTGTCCGATTCACCTTCGGGATCGGACGAGCAAGCTGCGAGAACGGAGCCAGCGAACGTGGCGACCAAGGCAAGTGTCGAGAGATGCTTCATGCGGTTCCTTCGCGATCAATGGACGAACGCCCGTATGCGATCGGGCAACGCTTTGACCCAGCAGTCGTACGACGCACGTGTGCTGTGCAGCGTCGAAGCCTTCGGTCGCGGCTACTCTGACCGCTCGATGGATGAACGTCCAGATCTCTTGCACACGATTGCTGCGCAGCGCACGGAGCCGCAGCAACCTACTTGGTACAAGATCAAAGTTAACCAGCATGGCAGCCCGCTGCACGAGACCACGACCGAGCGGCTGGTGCGCTGCCAGTAGCCCGTGCGCTATGCAGCGCTCTGCAGCGCACTCATCAATTTG
>DATAKF010000066.1:0-29131 GCA_036261775.1 Polyangiaceae bacterium
GCAGCGGATACACGAGCAGCCGTAGCCCGTCTTTGAAGAGCTGCGCGACTGCTTCGAGGTGTTGCCCCTCGGTCGCTAGCTCCGGTCGCGCGCCGAAGATCTCGGGCAGCGTGCCGGCACCGACCACGAAGCTGGTCGGCCCCTTCGTGTAGCGGCCGACGTACGCAGCCAGCCGCTCGAAGGCGAAGTAGTCCGAGACCAGCACGGTCTTGCCCACCGCGGCCAGCATGTCGGCGCGCAGCAGAAAATCTTGGTGATCGACCTGCTGGCGGTCACCGCGCAAGTTGCGCATCGTGAGCTCGGCCAGCTCGAGCAGGTGGGCGGACTCGGCTGCGGCTGGCTCCGGGTACAGCGTCTCACGGGCGCTACGTAAGATGTCGAGGTGGGAGTGGCTGACCGGGCGAAAGCTGCCGCGCGCCAGCAAGATGGGCCGCTTGTACATGACCTCTGAAGGCTGCAGCACCTCGCCGCGCGCTCCGAACATGGCCGCACCCGACAGCCCCAGCTCCACGAGCTTCATGCTCATGAGCCGGTTGTCGACGTGCCGGAACTCGATGCCCGAGAACTCGATCATGTCGATTTCGATACGCTCGGTGCCGAGCCCATCGAGCAGCGACTCGATCAGCAGCTCGGGCTCGTGAAAATGAAAGAAGGCGCCGTACAGCAGGTTCACGCCCAGAATGCCGAGCGCTTCTTGTTGCGAGGCGTTGTCGCGGTCGAGCATGCGCACGTGGATGAGGATGCGGCTTGCCTGGTCGCGCGGGTGGGACTGGAACTTCACGCCCATCCAGCCGTGACACTCGCGGTTGCCACGGTAGCTCTGCGCCGAAACGGTGTCGGCGAAGGCGAAGAAAGCGCTGGTGGCGCCGCGTGACTCGGACAAGCGCGCCAGGTTCAAGTCGAGCTCGTGGTCGAGCATGGCCTCGAGGCGCTCGCGGCTCACGTAGCGCGCGGCGTGGCCGTAGATGGCGTCACTAACGGCCATGTCGTAGGCCGAAACGCTCTTGGCGATGGTGCCGGCCGCGCCGCCCACGCGAAAGAACCAGCGCACCACCTCCTGGCCGGCGCCGATCTCGGCGAAGGTGCCGTAGCGGGCGCGATCCAGGTTGATGCGCAGGGCTTTGTCGTGAGCTTCCGTGAGGCGTGATGTGGTCGAGTGCATGCACGACGCGGTGCAACCGCTGTGCCCAGGGCTTGGATAGCATCCAGGCGTTAGGCGGTGGGTATGCGCAGGTGCTCGACGTGCAATACCTCGGGAACCGGCGCGTATGCCATGGCTCGCTCGATGACGTTGCGCAGCTCGCGCACGTTGCCGGGCCAGCTGTGGGCGCGCAGGGCCTGCACCGCGTCCGCGCCGAGCTCTGGCGGCCGCTGCGGCTCGGGGGCGAGCCGAGCGATGAACATGCGCGCTAGCGCGACGACGTCTTCTTTGCGATCGCGCAGCGGTGGTACGTGCAGCGGCACCACGTTCAAGCGGTAGAACAGGTCCTCACGGAAGCGCCCGTCGCGCACCAAGCGATCCAAGTCGCGGTGCGTCGCGGCCAGCACCCGCACGTCGACGTGGCGCGGCTTCTGCTCGCCCAGCGCGGTAATCTCGGCGTTCTCCAAGAAACGCAGCAGCTTGGGCTGCGTGTCGAGCGGCAATTCGCCAATCTCGTCCAGGAACAACGTGCCGCCGTCAGCCGCCCGAATCACCCCGGGGCTGTCGCCGGTGGCGCCCGTGAAGGCACCCTTGCGGTAGCCGAACAGCTGGCTTTCGAACAAATCCCGCGGCACGCTGGCGCAGTTGAAGACAATGTAAGGCTTATCGGCTCGCACGGAGAGGTCGTGCACCGCGCGGGCCACGACCTCCTTGCCAGTGCCCGACTCGCCACCGATCAGGATGGTGGCCGACGACTTGGAGAGCCGCGAAATCTCGGTCTTGAGCTTGCGCGTGACCGGAGCCGCCGCGATGAAGTGCGGCAGGATTTGGTCGAGCTGCTCGGGCTCTGCCACCACCGAGCTGCTCATCAGCTTGGGCACGAAGGCCGCCAGGATGCGCAGGCCTGCTTGCTCCTCGGGGGTCAGGTCGCCCACCACACCGAAACGCAGCACTCCTTCGGCAAGATCCGTCACTTGAACCAGGTTTGGATCATTCTCGGAGAGCTCGCGGCCACCGACGCGGATTTGCTTGCCCGGGAAGAGCTCGCCCAAGATGAGCGTCAGGCCTTGACGGTACTGTTCTTGCGAAAGCCCACGCACCGAGAGCCGCTCGATGGCGCCGAGCAAGCGCTCGGTCATGGTTTCTTCCCGCCATGCGCCCGTGCGCACCGGCTGCGACATGATCTGGGCGCGGCGCGTGAGGTGCGGCGACCAGACCCCCAAGCGTCGCAGCTCCTCCATCACTTCGGCCAGGAGCTGCTCGGCGTCGGGCGCGCCGGACGCCCTCGCTACCATGGCGAGGTTGCCCTTGGCGAAGCCGATTTGAACCCTGTCCTCGAGCAGTCGAAACGTCGCCAGCGTCGTTTCGGCCTTTTTTCTGGCCTCGGGGAAGCGGCCCTGCGCCACGAGCACGAGCGACTCCATGCGTAGGTAGATCGCGCTGTGCCAGGCCGAAGGGTGCTGATCGAGGTACTCGTACGCTCGTCGCAGAGCGGCTTTGGCGGCTTCGACGTCTTTCGCGAGCAGCCGGATCAGCGCGTACTCGAAATTCACGTGATGGCGGAAGTAGCCGATACCCGTGGTCGTTTCGGGAGCGCCGCACACCTGCGAAAGCAGCTCGGTGGCTCGCTCCAGCTCCCCCGCGAAGGTAGCGGCCATGCCCCGGACGGCACGTGCATGTAGGTTGGCGAGCGGCCGGCTGCTGCCCGCCGTCTCGGCTTCGAGCGAGTCCGCCCAGGGCTCCAATTGCTCGATACGATTGGTGAAGATGTATAGCCGCGCGACCGGGATTGCCAAGGCGTAGCGGAGCAGGCCACGGCCCTTGGCGTGCTCATTGGCTTCTTCGACGACGGCGTCGGCTTCGTCGAAGCGCGCCAGGCGAGTGTAGGCCTCGACCTCGCACGCCAGGACCTGCAGCATGGCCTCTGGCGCCAAGGTCATTTCGCTGGCGTACTGGCGCGCCAGCTGAGTGATTTCCAGCACCTTGTCGGGCGTCGCCGAGCCGTTGACCGCGCGCCACGCTCGGTCGGCCAAGGCCATGACTACGGCCGGGCGCAGGCCTAGCCGTTGCGCAATGACCAGCGCTTCTTGCCCTTCACGCAGATCGCCTGCTTCGTCGCCGCGGTAGTAGGCGCTCAGCGCCTGCAGGCCGTGCGAAAGAAAGCGCGCTACCGCGGACTGCGCTCGTTCGATGCTGGGCAAGCCTGCCTCGAAGGCGCGAGCCACCACGCTTGGCCCCAGGAATCGCGCGGCCGAAATGCGCGTGCCCACCAGCAACACGCGCAGATCGTCGGCGCCCTTCTCGAGCAGCTCGTCGGCGCGCGCCGCGTGAGCGTTGACCCGCCCCACATCGAAGACTCGCGAATCGGGGATGCTGAAGAGCAGGGCCGCCATCAGGTGCGCGCGTGCCGCGACCGCGCGGCTAGTGCGGCCTCGATCGACCTCGTCGAGAATGGGCGCCAGCGCGGCCAGCGCGCCTCGCGCGTCGAGCCGCACCACCAACTGCACCTGAATCAGCCCGAGCGTGGCCAGCGTGCGAGCTTCGGTCGTTTGCAGCCGGTTGCTGGAGAGCAGCTGCATTAGCTCGTCTTCCGCGGCCGCCCAGCTTTCACCCATCAGACGCTCGAGCAGCGGCAGCACCGACGCCGCATCCGGCGTCACCTCGCCGCTGGGCGGAGGAGTGCTGCGCGCCGTCGTGGGCGCCGCCGCCAGCTCCGAGACGTCGTCTTCTTCATCCTCTTCGGGCTGCGCAGGGGAGCCATTGCTGGCCGTGCCGACGCCCTCGGCCGCGAGCTTGCGCAGCGCTTCGACCATGCGCGCGCGTGGCCGCCGCGCCTCCTTGTTGTCGTCGGGCAGCTCCCAGCGCAGCACCGTGAGTGACGTGACGCCGAGTAGGCGCCCGAACGCGGCTCGGCTGAGCGAGCCGCGAATCGCGCGAATCTCCCGGTCGTCCATGTCTGCGAGCGCAGCGTACACCGACTACCTCTCCCCCGGGAGCACCAGCTCGACTAGTAGCAGACGCTCGGCCAAGTCCAGCCGAAAATGGCCCTGCGCGACGCGCTCGAGCAAGCCTACGTCGGTCGAGGCGATGACGCGAGCGTTTCGCTCCTGATCCAGGAAGCGCAGGAAGCGCGGCTGGATCAACAACGGCAGCTGGTCGATGGCCGCAATGTAGAGCGTGCCTTCACCCGTCTGGTGCACGGCGCCTGTGAGTGAGGGCGCGTACGCTGGCCCGCCGAACAGCCGAAGCTCGGCAGTATCCGAATCCAAACCATGGCAGTCGACGCGGACGAAAGGCTGCTCGGCTCGAGGGGATCGCTGGTGGAGCGCTAACGCCACCTCTCCCTTGGAGAAGCTGCTACCCCCGGCCAGCAAGACCGTGACCTTGGAAGGGGCCAGCCGGTAGAGCTCGGCCTCGAAAACGGACGAAAAGGAGGGTCTGGCCAGCACCGGCTCGTCGTTTGGATACTTCCGTTCGTCGTTTGGATACCGGTCTTCGGGGCTCGACATATCCGTTTGCTCCTGATTGGGCCTTGGGTGGGGCACTCCGTGGCTGACAAGCAACAACCAAGCCGTTGGCATCACTTTCGCAAAGGGCCCGGGCAACACGGAGGTCTCGGGATGACCAATATCCACGTCGCGGTGGCCACTACCGCTTTGTTCTCAATCAGCCTTTCACTCGGTTGCTCGACTCATCAGGAGAGCGCCCCTTCCAAGAGCCCGATTCCGGTCAAGGTCAAGCCGGTGACCACGACGGGCGACGTCGCGCTGGCTCGCTACTCGGGCTCGCTCGAGCCGGCCGCGCGCGTCGACATGGCGTTTCGGGTCGGCGGCTACGTCGAGATGCTCGGGCAGGTCCCGGGCGAGTCCGGCAAACCGCGCGCGCTGGAGGAGGGTGACTTCGTCAAGCAGGGCACGGTGCTCGCTCGCATTCGCTCTGCTGACTACTCACAGAAGGTGGCGACGGCGCGCGCCGGTATCGGTCAGGCGCGCTCCGAAGCAACTCTTGCCGAGGCTGATCTCGAGCGCGCCCAAAAGCTGTTCGAGAGCAAGACCATCAGCAAGGCCGAGCTCGATTCCAAGGTGGCGCGCGCCGAGTACGCGCGGGCCAACGTAGCCGCCGCCTCGGCGCGCGCTGGCGAGGCGGGGGTGGCGCTGGAAGACACGGTGCTGAAGGCGCCCATGGACGGTGTCGTCCTCGCTCGCGACCTCGAGGTCGGTACGCTGGTTTCGCCAGGGCGAACGGTGCTCACCGTCGCTGATATCAGCACGGTAAAGGCTCAGTTCGCGGTGCCGCAGGCGCTGGTCGAGAAGCTGTCGCTCGGCAGCCCGCTCACGGTTCACGTCGGCGCGGAGCGCGAGTCGAAAGCGCCGCAGACCACGGTCGACGCCAAAGTGACGCGCATCGCGCCGGCGGCGGACGCCAAAGGCCGGGTGTTCTCGGTCGAGGCGGAGCTACCGAACCCGAACGCGAGCCTGCGTCCTGGCTCGGTGATTTCGGTGCGCATCCCCGAGGTGGCGCTGACGTCGGCTTCGCTCAGCGTGCCGCTCTCGGCCGTGGTGCGTTCCCCCAAGGACCCGCGCGGCTTCTCGGTGTTCGTGATCGACGGCGAAGCGCAGCGCGGCAAGGCGCGGTTGCAGCAAGTGCAGCTCGGCGAGGTGCTGGGCAACGCGGTCACGGTCGAAGGCGGCCTGCGCGTCGGTCAGCGCGTCGTCACCGTCGGCGCGACTCTCATCCACGACGGCAGCGACGCCGCCATCATCCCCTGAGCCCCTCGGTCCAATCAGTACGAAAGCGAAGCAGTCATGGCTCACATCAGCGACCAGGAAATGATCAAGAAGACGCGCAACACGGCGCGTTTTTTCACCGAGAACAAACACATCTCGTGGGTCTTGCTCGTGTTCACGATTTTGTGGGGCGTCTTCAGCTACATGACGCTGCCCAAGCGCAAAGACCCGGAGATTCCGGTGCGGGTAGCGGCGGCACTGCTGAGCTGGCCCGGCGCCACCGCCGAGAACGTCGAAGAGCGCTTCACGCGCGTGGTCGAGCGCAAACTGGCTGAAAACTCCAAGATCGAGCGCATCGAATCGACCACTCGCTCGGGCGTCGCCGTCGTGACGATGCTGCTCGACCAGAGCGTGAAGGAAACGGGCAAAGAGTTCGACGACATCTGGCTCAAGCTGTCGAGCCTGAACAACCTGCCCGAGGGCGCCAGCATGGAGTTCATGAAGGACTTCGGCGACACCGCGGCCCTGATGATGACGGTGGCGAGCCCGCGCGCCAGCGCGGTCGAGGTCCAGCTGCGCGCTCGGAAGATCGAGCAGGCGATTCGTGACGCTCGCGTGGGCGCGCTGGACAGCGGCTCAGGCGCACGCGCAGCCCTGATTAGCTGCTTTCCGTACACGCTCGACGACCGCGAGCTGTCGGTCGTGGGCAAGGCGCTCGGCGAATGGGCGACCGCGCAGGGTGCGCGAGACGTGCGTCTGCTGTCCGGCCCTGGCTTTCTGGGCATCGACTCTCGCACGGTGGCGGGCGACGAGAAGATCCTGACCAACGCTCGCGACTTCGTGCGCGATCGGCTGCGCGTGTCGGAGCTGCACCCAGACGTTTGGCAGCCCGTGGTGATCCGCGACCCGGCCGAGACCGAGGCCAAGCTGGCCGCTGCTGCCGGCGAGAAGTACAGCTACCGGGATCTCGACCAGTACTCCGAGACCCTGGAAAAGGCGCTGCGTCGTGTGCCCAACGTGGCGGGTGTTTCGCGCGCAGGCGTGGTCGGCGACGTCATCTACCTCGACTACTCGCAAGAAAAGCTCGCCAGCTACGGCGTCGGTCCGGCGCAAATCAAGGATGCGTTGTCGACGCGCAACATCACGGCGCGGGGCGGCGCGGTCGAGGTGCAAGGCAAGACCATCCTGATCGCGCCCGATGGTGAGCTGCGCGGCGAGGACGAAATCGGCAGTATCGTGATCACCAAGAGCCAGAGCGGCGCGCCTGTCTACCTGCGCGACTTGGTGACCATCAGCCGAGCCTACGACAACGCGCGCTACGCCTCGTACGCCAGCTGGAAGGACCGCGACGGCAAGTGGCAGCGCACGCGCGCCGTCACGCTGGCCGTCACCATGAAGAGCGGCCAGCAAATCGCCGAATTCGGGGCGGCCGTCGACGCGAAGATCGCCGAGACCAAGCCGCTCTTGCCCGAAGACTTGGTCGTCAATCGCGTCAGCGACCAGCCGCTGCAGGTCGCCGAGAACCTCGATTTGTTCATGTCGAGCTTGTACGAGGCCATCGTACTGGTGGTGTTGGTCGCGCTGATTGGCTTCTGGGAATGGCGCTCGGCGCTGCTCATGGCGCTGTGCATCCCGATCACGCTCGCCATGACGTTCGGCTTGATGCGGCTGGTGGGCTGGGATTTGCAGCAGATCTCGATCGGCTCGCTGATCATCGCCCTGGGCCTGTTGATCGACGACCCGGTGGTGGCCGGCGACGCCATCAAGCGTGACCTGGCGCGGGGCGTCTCGGCCAAGATCGCGGCTTGGCTCGCGCCGACGCGGCTCGCCAACGCGATCCTCTTCGCCACCATCACCAACATCGTCGCGTACCTGCCGTTCGCCACGCTCACGGGCGACCCCGGGCGCTTCATCATTTCGCTACCCGTGGTGCTCACGGCGTCGCTGGTCGCCTCGCGCCTGGTGTCGATGACCTTCGTGCCGCTACTCGGGATGGCGCTGCTACGAGCTCCCAAGAAGGTCGAAGCGCCGGTGCACGAGCGTCGTCAGCACGGCTTCGCCCGGCTGTACGCGAAGTTGGTGCAGGGCGCCGTCAAGCACCGCTGGGCGTCGCTGGCGGCGGCGGTGGCGCTGTTCTTCGTCGCGGCCTTCGGCGTGCGCGGGTTGAAGCAGAACTTCTTTCCCAAGGACGTCAACTACTTGGCTTACGTCGACGTCTGGTTGGCCGAAGACGCGCCGGTCTCGGCCACGCGCGAGAAGGCCGACGAGGTCGAGAAGCTGGTGCGTGAAACGGCGGGCGACAAGCTGCAGTCGGTCACGACCTTCGTGGGCGGCGGCGGACCGCGCTTCTGGTTCAGCATCAGCCCGGAGCAACGCCAGTCGAACTACGCCCAGCTCATCATTCGCTTCAGCGACAAGCACCACACGTCGGAGGTGGTGGGACCGCTACAGGACGTGCTCAGCGCTCGGATCGCCGGCGCTCGGGTCGACGTGCAGCAGATCGAGAGCGGCCCTGCCGTCGGCACGCCGGTCGCCGTGCGCATCTCGGGCGACGACATCGGCGTCTTGCGCGAGCAAGCCGAAAAGTTGAAGCAAATCATGCGTAAACAGCCGAACGCCGAGCGCGTGCGCGACAACTGGGGCAGCGACAACTTCACGGTCAAGCTCGACGTCGACGCCGATCGCGCGAGCGCGGCTGGCGTCACCAACCAAGACGTGGCGGCCTCGACGGGCACGGCCCTGATCGGCTCGCGCGTCGGCGCGCTCCAAGAAGGCGACCATCAGCTGCCCATCAGCCTGCGCCTGAGGGCCAGCGAGCGGCAGCGCTTGAGCGACGTCGACAACCTCTACGTTTACTCGAGCAAGGATCCAAGCACCAAGGTGCCGCTGCGCCAAATCTCGGAGCTCGACGTCGCGGGGGCGACGGCCAAGATTCTGCGCCGCAACCACGTGCGCACCATCACGGTCGGTGCCTACCCGACGCCCGGTAGCTACCCAAGCGAGGTACTGGCGCAGATTCAGCCCGAGCTGGCGCAGCTCCAGGCCGAGCTGCCGCCCGGCTACGCCCTAGAGATCGGCGGCGAGCAGGCCGAGTCGACCAAGTCGTTCAAAGAGCTGGCGGTGGTGCTGATCATCTCGGTGCTGTCGATCTTCTTGGCGCTGGTGTTCCAGTTCAAGAGCACGACCAAGCCGTTGGTGGTGTTCGCCGCGATTCCGTTCGGCATCGTGGCGGCGCTGCTCAGCCTGCGCCTCATGGATGCGGCGTTCGGCATGATGGCCTTCCTCGGCATCATCAGCCTGATCGGCGTGATCGTCAGTCACGTGATCGTGCTGTTCGACTACGTCGAAGAGGAGCACGAGCGCGGCGCCGCGCTCGAAGACGCGCTGATCGACGCCGGCATCATGCGTATGCGGCCGGTGCTGGTGACGGTGGGCGCGACGGTGCTGGGTCTGGTGCCGCTGGCCATGCATGGCGGTCCGCTTTGGGAGCCGCTGTGCTGGGTTCAGATTGGCGGGCTGACCTTCGCCACCATCGTGACGTTGGTCATCGTGCCCATCCTGTACTCCATCTTCGTGCTCGACCTGAAGCTCATCAAATGGGGGCCGACGCACGACGACACCGCCCACGACGCCCCCACGGATCCAGGGCCTGCGCCGAGTGATCCGGGTGCCGAACCGCTGCCCGTTCCCGCCGAGTAACTCGGCACTACCAAGTCAGAAACAGGAGCCTGTCATGTCTCGATCCTTCACGATCGCTCAATGGACGTGTGCCTTCAGCCTGGCCATGTTGGCCGCGCTCGGGCGCGCAAACACCGCTCGCGCCCAAGCCTTGGACCCCGCCAGCACCCTCACCGGTAAGGCGGGGGGGCTGACGGCCGAGCAAGTAGCCAAGAAGGCCACGGCCACCAGCTTCGTCGCCGAGCAAAAACGGCAAGAAGTGGCAGCCGCTGCCGCCAGCCTCGACCGCGCGGTGTACGACTTCATCCCGCGCTTTTCGGGCACTGCCAGCTACTTCCGACTTTCGGCGGTAGATTCCGAGCCGCTCGGAAACGTGGTCGTCGCGCCTGGTGCGGCGCCGGGCCTCTTGCCCGCGGGACAGCCGCTGGCCGCGGCGCCCCTGCAGTTCGAGAGCCTGCAGAACGCGACGACGCTCTCGGCGTCGCTCACCGTGCCGCTCTCGGACTATGCGTTCCGGCTCTTCCAAACCAAGGCGGGCGCCAAAGCGCAGCTGCAGGGGAGCCAGGCCTCGTTGGACGCTACTCGCCGCAAGACCGCCTACGACGCGCGCGCCCTCTACTACGACTGGGTGCGCGCCGAGCTCGAAGCGGCGGCGGCCCAGCAGAACTTGGAGCTGTCGACCGAGCATTTGCAGCGGCTGCAAGCGCTGGCTGCGGCCGACTCGGCGTCGCCGGCAGACGTGGCGCGCGTCGAAGCGACGTTCGCCTCGTCGGAGCGGGTGCTCACTCAAGCTCGCAATTTGGCGGCGCTGCAGCGCGAACGAGTCGGCATCGCCATGCACGACGGCGAGCGCCGCGACTTCACGATTGGTGAAGACTTGCGCGCGGCACCGGCTGAGCGCCCCGACCTCGACGACATTGCGACCCTCAGTCGCTTGGCCGAGCAAAAGCGGCCGGAGCTGCAGGCGGCGATGTTTTCGGTGGTCGCCTACGACAAGCAAGCGGACGCCGCCCGCTCGCGCATGCTGCCCCGCCTCGACGGCATCGCCCAGGGCACATTGGCCAACCCGAACCAGCGCTATTTCCCACAAAAGGACGAGTTTCAGTCGTCGTGGCAGCTGGGGCTCCAGCTGAGCGTTTCCTTGTCCGACACGCTCAGCGGCGCGACGCAGGTGGACGGAGCGCGAGCGCAGGCAGCAGCTGCCAAGGCGCAGCGCGCGCAGCTGCTCGACGCCGTCAAGACCGAGGTGGCCGAAGCCGTACTGTCGCATCGCACGGCTCGCGCCGGGCTGTCTTCGTCGGCGCGCCGGCTGGCGGCCGCCGAAACCTCGTACCGCGCACGACGTGAGCGCTTCAACGTCGGCCAAGCCACCACGGTCGAGCTGACGGAGGCGCAGACCGAGCTGTTCAACGCCCGGCTCGAGGCCGTTCAGGCTCAAGTGGCCATTCGCGTTGCGCGCGCGCGCATTGCCTACGTCACAGGGCGCGAGCGATGACCTCGCTGGACACGCAGAACCCGGCACGCGCGGCGCTGGTTTCGCCCGGCGCCGTGCTGGCGCCCCTCGACTCCGAGGCCCGCGCCGATTTCTTGCAGGAGCGCATCAGCCTGCTGGCTCGGCTGTTCTGTGGTCTTGGCGTGTTCTTCTTGGTCGCCGGTATCATGCACCGCAGCGCGTTCGTGGAACGCATCACGTTGGGGCGGCTGGCGGCTGAGCCGGCGCTGCTGGTGCACTTGGGGCTGTTGTCATTTCAGGCGCTGGTTTGGGCGACGACACGGCGTCGGCTGTGGCAGGCGTCGCTGCTGCCGCTGCTGGACGCGGGCCTGGTTCTGTCGACTTTGGCGGCGCGCGGCTACCAGGCCACCCACTTGAGCTTGGGCGTGGCCCACCAGGCTCACCTGGTGATGATCCTGACGACGTTCACGGTGTTGATCTGTCGGGCGATCATCGTGCCGAGCAAGCCGTTGATGACGCTGGCCGTCAGCGCGCTGGGCGCCTTGCCCGCGCTCGCAGTCGCGGTTCACGACGGCTCGGCGCACCGCCACCTCGGCGAGCTGGTCAGCATGACCTGCATTTGGAGCGTTGCCGCGATTGCGCTGCCGACCGTGGCTTCCAGGGTCATTTATGGTTTGCGCGAGAGCGTGGCGATGGCGCAGCAGCTTGGCCAATACGTGATCGAGCGCAAGCTGGGCGAAGGTGGCATGGGTGAGGTGTACTTGGCCCGGCACACGCTGCTGCGCCGGCACACAGCGCTCAAGCTGCTGCCGCCCGAGCGCGCGGGCGCCAATACCGTGGCCCGCTTCGAGCGCGAGGTGCGGGCCACGAGCCGCCTTTCGCACCCGAACACGGTCGCGATCTACGACTACGGGCGCACTCGCGAAGGCATCTTTTACTATGCAATGGAGTACCTGGAAGGCACCGACCTGCAGCGCCTGGTGCGTGAGCACGGCGCCCTGGAGCCGGCCCGGGTCGTGCACATTCTGGCGCAAATTGCTGGGGCCCTCGCGGAGGCCCACGCAACCGGCCTGGTGCACCGGGACCTCAAACCCGCCAACGTCTACCTGTGCGAGCGCGGTGGCCTGCCCGACACGGTCAAGGTGCTCGACTTCGGCCTGGTCAAAGACACCAGCGGCACGCAGTCGCTGGGCGACACTTCCCTAGGCCAGACTGACGTCAACGCGCTGATCGGAACGCCGGCCTACTTGGCGCCCGAGTCGATCCATTCGCCCACCGACGTAGACGCGCGCAGCGATCTGTACGCGGTCGGCGCCATCGGTTACTTCCTGCTCACGGGCAGCGAGGTGTTCCGCGGAGGCTCCGTGGTGGCGCTGTGCATCGCGCACCTACAAGAGCAGCCCGAGCCGCCTTCGCAGCGACTCAAGCGCCCGCTGCCGCCGGAGCTCGAGCGACTGATCCTGAGCTGCCTGGAGAAGGAGCCAGCGCAGCGCCCGGCTTCGGCAGCCGCTCTGCGTCAGGCGCTGTTGGCGTGCGACGCGACGACCGCCGACGCCAATCGACAGTCGCAGATCGTATCCAACCCGCGCGCTGGAGATATCCAGAGCGCGCGAGAGCGCGGCACGGCACCTGCAATCAACGAGCACGCAGACCATGACCAAACTATCCAAGTCGTCTGATACGGCGTTTCTCATGCAGCAGGCCAACGCGGCCCCCGAGCTCGATCGCGAGCTGGAAGGGGAGCTGATCGCGCGCTGGCAAGCCGGTGACGCGAAAGCGAGGGAAGCGCTCGTACGCTGTCATCAGCGCTACGTGCTGGCGCTGGCGCTGAAGTACCGGCACTACGGGGTCCCGGTCAGCGAGCTGGTCGGCGAAGGCAATTTGGGCGTGGTGCTGGCGCTCGCGCGCTTCGACCCCGCACGCGGCGTGCGCTTCGGCACCTACGCCGCTCATTGGGTCCGAGCGCAAATGCTGGCGTGCGTGGTCAAGTCCGGTCGCGCCGTCAGCGGCAGTGACGGGCCGCTCCGTTCGCAGCTGTTCTTCCGGCTGCGCCGCGAACGAGCACGCGTGTTCGGTTTGCTGGGCGCCGGCGAGACCGCTGATCGCGAGCTGGCCGCGCGCCTGGGCGTCTCGCTCGAGCGTGTGCAACGCTTGAACCAGCGGCTCGACGCGCGCGACGTACCACTCGACGTCACGAGCTCCGACGAGCGCGCGGCTGCGGTCGAGCGCTTGGCCGCACCGCACGATCAGGAGCACGAGCTGTTCACTCGCCAGGTCAGTGGGGCGTTGCGCGCAGGCGTCGAGCAGGCGCTGGCGCGACTCGACGCGCGCGAGCGCGTCATCATCGAGCACCGCCAGCTGTCTGAGCCGGGCCAGGAGCGCTCACTGGCCGAAATCGCGCGGAGCATGGGCGTGTCGCGCGAGCGGGCGCGCCAGCTCGAGCAGCGCGCCATCCTCAAGCTCAAGCGCATAATCTGCGCGTCCTCCGACCCCGTTTTGCGCGAGTGGCTCCAAACGGAGCTCGTTACGGCCGCCGCCTGAGCGCGACGGAGAAAGTCGACCTTACATGTCCAAGTTCGTAGCGGCAGCGGGCTGCCTTGCCCTAGCTTTGTATTACGCAAGCGGCGCGCGCGCCCAAATGATCGATTCGCTGGCCTCTACCAGCTTCGAATACTACCCGGCTTCCAGCAACGGCGATCGCCCGGGCGAGACGCAGCTCAACGTGCTGCGCACCTCAGCCGCTGTTCCCATCCAGGCCGCCAAGCGCACCACGCTCATCGCCGGCGCGGCCTACGAGCTGATCGACGTGCGGCCGAGCAATGCGGAGTCGTTCCAGCTGCATGCCCCGAAGCTGGTAGCAGGTATCATCCAGGGCTTCGGCGAGCACTGGGGTATGATGGGCTTCGTCGACGCGGGCCTCGCCTCCGATTTCTCGGACGAGCTGGGGTCGAACGACGTGCTCTTGTCCTTGACCGCCATCGGCACCTACGCCGTGAGCGACTCGATCAAGCTCGGGGCTGGCGCCGTCTATGACCGTCGCACCGGACAGCTGGCCCCGTTACCGGCTGTTCTGCTCGACTGGCGCGTTTCCGAGCGGTTCTGGGTACGCGGCTTCGCGCCCACTTTCGTCAAGGTCGACTACCACGCGCTGAGGTGGCTCGACGTCGGCGTGCGCGCCACCTTCGAAGGCAACCGCTTTCACCTCGGCAATGACCGCATGGAAGACTTGGAGCTTGCCTACGCGAACCTCACGCTGGGGCCGAAGCTGACCTTCAACTTCGGCAAGTGGACGCACCTCGACGTCTACGCGGCTGGAGCTCTCTATCGACGCTACGAGCTCTTCCAAGACGACGAGAGCATCGCCAAGTATCGGCTCTCCCGCACCGTCGCCGCCGGCGCCCGCTTCTGGGTCGCGCCGCTCGAGTGGTGAGGCGTAGGTCCCGCTCGCGCCGGCTGTTACGTCGTTTCATCTCCGAGATAACGGGGAGGCGGGGAGGTCCGCGAGGGCGAGAACGCATTTTCTGATTCGGAAGACCGAATCAGAAAATGTTTCCCTCGGGAGCGAGCAAGAGCGGTTTTCAGGCGTATGGCGGAAGAGGTGTTTGTCGGGTCGCGGGCGGCAGCGCGAACCCCAAGAAATCTCGCCTCGCGGACCTCCCCGCCTCCCCGCCTCCTGTGAATCTCGCAGGGACTTGCGGCGAGGCTTCAGTCAGGAAGAGCCCGAAGCGTGCCGTTCAGTGAAGCCCAACGCCGGCACGTGAGCTTCTGCGAGTGAGCTGCGGCTGGGCAGCCCCCAGCCTACGGCGCCGCCAAGCTGAATTTTTCGTACGAGGCGGCGCTGGCGGGGTTGCAGGCGCCGCTGCGGGCGATCAGGCGGTGGGGGCCGGCGCCGTCGTCGGAGGCGACGTACTTTTGGGCGTCGTCGTCGCCAGTGGCGACCAGCGCGACTTTGACGTCGCACGCGGGGGAGTCGAACAGCATGGCGCCTGCGAAGGCGGCGTTGGCGATCAGGTTGTCGGTGGCGTCGAGCGTCACGAACAGGCTGTTGCTGGCGCGCAGCTTGAACTGAGTGCCAACCTTGTCGACCAGCTCGAACTTCTCGGCCGTGGCCGAAGTCGCGGCTGTGTACTCGAGGTACTGCGCGTTGAGCACCACGAACTTGCCATCACGGTTGGCCTGGATGGTAACGAGCGGGCCCATGCAGGTCCCGTTGCCGGGGTGCGTGCAGGTGCCAGTCACGCACACGTCGTCGGTGCAGGCGTTGCCGTCGTCGGCGCAGGTGCCGGCGTGGTCGGTGTAGGCGCAGAAGCCGTTCGCGTTGCAGACTTCGTCGGTGCAGGCGTTGTTGTCGTTGCAGTCGGCGGCGGTGGCGCAGGGCGCGCTGACCGAGATCAGCTGGAATTTTTCCCAGGAGCCGGCGTTGGCTGCGCCGCAGTCGCCGCTGCGTGCGCTGATGTGCCCGCCGTCGTCGGTCGCGGCGAAGGTGCCGCCGTTGGCGTCGGTGGTGGCGCTCAAACCGACCCACGGCTGCGCGCCGCAGGTCGGCGCGTCGAACAGCATGGCCGTGGCGAGATCTGCCGTGGCGACGAGCGCGTCGGCCGCGCCCAGCGTGACGTACAGGCCCGTGCTCTTGGCGCGGAGCTTGAACTTGGTGCCGAGCTCGCCGACCTTTTCGAATACCTCGGCCGTGCCGGCGCTCGTGCCCGTCCAGTCCAGGTTGCTGCCGTTCAAGACCACGTAGCGGCTGCCCCTGTTGGTGAAGATGACCACGTTGTCGCTGCCGCTACACACGGCGTTGTTCGGGTGGCTGCAAGCGCCGGCGCCGCACACGTCGTCGGTGCAGGGGCTGGCGTCACCCGCACAAGCCACGGTGTTGTTGGCCTTCTGGCAAACGTGGTTGACGCAGGTCTCGTCGGTGCAGACGTTGCCGTCGTAGCAATCGCCGTCGCCGCTGCAGCAGCCGGAAATGGCAGGGTGCGTACACTGGCCGGCCGAGCACACGTCCCCGGTGCAGGCGTCGCCGTCGTCCGTACAGCTGGCGGTGTTCTCTTTGTGCTGGCAAGCGCCAGCCTCGCACACGTCGGTGGTGCACGGGTTGTTGTCGTTCACGCAGCCGAGCGTGTTGCTCACGTATTTGCACTGATTGCCGACGCATGAGTCGGTGGTGCACGGGTTGTTGTCGTTACAGTCCGCTGCCTTTTGGCACATGCAGGTGCCGTTGCTCGGGTGCGTGCAGATGTCGCCCGCGCATACGTCGCTCGTGCAGTCGTCCAGGTCGTCTTCGCACGGCGCGGTGTTGGCGGGGTGCGTGCAAGCGCCGGCCGCACACACGTCGTCGGTGCAGTCGTCCGCGTCGTCGGCGCATGGACTGGTGTTGTTGGTGTACTGGCACACGCTGTCGACGCAGGCGTCGTCGGTGCAGGGGTTCTTGTCGTTGCAGTCGCTGGGCTGCGAACAGCCGGGGTCCGGCATGCCGCCGCTGCCAGAGCCGGCCTCGGCGATGGGGGGCTCGCCGCCATCGGTGGTGGCGCCCGCCATGCCGCCGTCGGTGCTCGAGGTTCCGCCGCTGGTCGTGCCGGCAGTTTCGCTGCCTGCGCTCCCGCTAGTGCTGCCGGCTTTGGCCCCCGTTCCCAGGCTGCCAGCCATCGTGCTGGAGCCGGAAACGCCCGCGCCGGGCTCGCCGCCGTCGCTCACGCTGCCGCCGCCGCCTGGTACAGGGGTGGGCTCGGAGTAGGTGGCGCAACTGGCGCTGATCAGCGCGAGCGCTGCCCAATGGCTGACACGACGAAGCGTAAGACGCGGCATGGAGTCGTTCGATCCAACGGCATTGCGAAGCAGACGGGACGGCTGCTCACGAGTTTGGAACGCGAGATCGAGCACACAACAAATCGCGGTGTTGAGCAAGCGACTCGCTCGACGCCTCGCGTTGCCTGTTCGCTGTGTACAGTGTGAGCGGCCGAAGCTTGGGCTTCATGTTGCTACATGTTCGGATGCGCCAAGATCCGTTTGGGAATTTGCCAGCGTGTTTAGTCGGCGTCGCCCACGCATACGGAGTCTTTTCTGAGTCTCGATATGTAGCTACCTTCGATGTCTCCTCCCTCGTCCGCGAAGGTTGTCATGCACATTTCTCGATTGATCCGGAGCCGGCGCGCTCTGGTTAGTGCCGCGTTGTTTGTCATTGCTTGCGGGGCCGACCCAGAAGTGGTCACGCACGACAACGGCATTGGCGGCGGCAGCAGCGCTGGCAAGAACTCCGACGGCGCGCGCGCCGCGACTAGCGGCAGCGGCGGCAGCTTGATGATTGGCTTGGGTGGCGAAGCCGCCAGCGAGCAGGGCGGCGAGCCCACGACCTGCCCGGTGGGCGAGCCCGGCTGCGGAGACGAGCCTGGCTGTGGCGACGGCGTGATCGACTCGGGGGAGGAGTGCGACGACGGCAACAGCTTGCCGGGTGACGGCTGCAACGGCGTTTGCGTCGTCGAAGCCAATTCGGTCTGTCCGCCGACCGGCGGCCCCTGCGTGTCGACCATCGTGTGCGGCAACGGCAAGCTCGAGGGCAGCGAAGTCTGCGACGACCACAACACCGCTGACGGCGACGGCTGCGCCTCGGATTGTCAGAGCAAAGACCCCGGCTACGACTGCGCCACTCCCGGCCAGCCGTGCGTCGATCTCGTGGTGTGCGGTGACGGCCAGGTCACGGGCGACGAAATGTGCGACGACGCAGCCGCCGCCGGCGGTTGTCTCGACGACTGCTCGGGGGTCGAGGACGGCTACATCTGTCTCCGCCCCGGCCAGCCCTGCGTGGTCGAGCCGCGCTGCGGTGACGGCGTCATCAACCGAGGCGAGCAGTGCGACGACGGCAACATCGTCGACAACGACGGCTGCGACACTGCGCCCGCTACGGCGAGCCCCTGTACCCAGACCGCGGGTTACGTCTGCATCCTACCCGGCCAAGCCTGTCTGAAGACCGTGTGCGGCGACGGCGTCCGCACGCCCGACGAAGAGTGCGACGACCACAACTTGGTCACCACCGACGGCTGCGCCGTCTGCAAGGTAACGACAGGCTGGGTATGCCCAGTGGCCGACGCCGCCTGTATCCCTAAGTGTGGCGACGGCGTTTTGACCGCCTACGAAGGCTGCGACGACGGCAACAACGGCTCGGGCGACGGCTGTAGCGCGGGCTGCCAGCTGGAGCGCGGCTATTTTTGCCCCAAACCCGGCGATGCCTGCCAAGAAGCCATCTGCGGCAACGGCGACAAGGAAGCCGACGAAGGCTGCGACGACAGCAATCAAATCGCCGGCGACGGCTGCGGGCCGACGTGCCAAACCGAGCCCAAGTTTACGGGGCTCGTGGCCGTGGACGACTGCGGCGACGGCGCCATCACGGGCAGCGAGGTGTGCGACGACGGCAACAACAACGCTGGCGACGGCTGCACCGCCTGCAAGGTCGACGAGGGCTACCGCTGCGAGAGCTATGGTTCGACTCCCGGCACCGTGTACTTGAAGGTCGCCTACCGCGACTTCAAGCCCGCCGCGAGCCACAACAACCCGGCAGCTGGCGAGTCACCCGACTTTCAGTGGCTCAACGGCGACGATCGCAACGTGCCGGGCGTGTTGTGCACGGCGCTCACGGCGCCCAACTGCGGCACGCTCGACGTGGACGGCAAGCCCAAGCTGGTCAAGGCAGCGCCGGCCACCATCACCAGCGCCGCCACCTACGCGACCTGGTACCGCGACACTCCGGGTCTCAACCTGCACTTCGATCGCAGCCTGCCGCTGACGCGCCAAGGCGACGGCTCCTACGTCTACAACAGCGACACCTTCTTTCCGATCGACGGCGTGGGTCTTGGCAACAATCCGCCGTGCGGGGCGGCCTCGGCCGTGCACAACTTCAATTTTACGAGCGAAATTCGCTATTTCTTTCAGTACACCGGCGGCGAGCGGCTCGACTTCTTGGGCGACGACGACGTGTGGGTGTTCGTCAACGGCAAGCTCGCGGTCGATTTGGGCGGCGTGCATGGTCCGCAGGCGGGCTTCGTGCTGCTGGGCGACAGCGACGGCAACGGCGTATTGGACGACACCGAGCGGCAGCAGACCAAAGATCTGCGCTTCGACATCACCAAGGGCGGCGTCTACCAGATTGTGCTGTTTCACGCCGAGCGCATGCAGTGCGGCTCGCGCTTTCACCTGACCCTGACGAACTTCATCCCCAAGCGCTCGCTCTGTACGCCTATTTGTGGCGACGACGAGCTGCAACCGGGCGAGGTGTGCGACGACGGCGACGACAACGTCAACGACACCTACGGGGCTTGCAACGAGACCTGCTCGGCGCGCGACTATTGCGGGGACGGCGTGGTGAACGGCCCCGAGAAGTGCGACAACGGCCTGAACCTAGACACCTACGGTCAAGCTGCCGGTGGCGCCTGCGCGCCTGGCTGCATGACCCCGGCTCGCTGCGGAGACGCCGTCGTGCAACCAGGCCTCGAGTGGTGCGATTTGGGCACGAGCAAGAACAAGGGCGGCTACAACGGCTGCACCAGTACTTGCGATCTGGGCCCGTACTGCGGCGACGACAACATCGACGCCGGGGCCGGAGAAACCTGCGACGACGGCCTGCAAAACGGTGGCTATGGCAAGGCCTGCAGCTACGACTGCTTGCCGGCTCCTTACTGCGGCGACGGCATCCGCAACGGCCCCGAGCAGTGCGATCTGGGCACCGCGGCCAACACGGGCGAGTACGGCACCTGCAACGCCGACTGCACGGAGCCGCCGCGCTGCGGCGACTCCGAAGTCCAAAAGGGCGAGGGCGAGGAGTGCGACGACGGCGCCAACGACGGCGGCTACGGCCAGTGCGGCCCTCAGTGCAAGCTAGGCCCCCGCTGCGGCGACGGAGTGGTCGACGCGGCCTCTGGCGAGCAGTGCGACGACAGCGTCAACGATGGCGGCTACGGCGAATGCGCCAAGGGCTGCAAGCTGGGCCCACGCTGTGGTGATGGCAAGGTCCAGTCCGACCAGGGAGAAGCCTGTGACGATGGCAACTCCAAGAACGGCGACGCTTGCTCCACGTCGTGCAAGAACACGGTCGTGAAGTAGCTAGCTACCCAAACGCGCGCGCTCCAGCAGGCCGAGCTCCATGCCAATCATGACGGCCTCGACCTTGCTGGCGGCGCCTAGGCGCTCGTAAATGATGCGCAAATGGCTGCGAACCGTGTTCACGCTCAGGCCCAGGGCCACGCCGATGTCGTCGTAGCTGTGACCGCGCTGCAGCAGGGCCAAGATCTCGCGTTGGCGGGAGCTGAGCAGGTTCTGCGCGGCCGCGCTCTCGGGCCGAACGGCGGCCATGGTAGAGGAGCTGCGCCGCGCGCGTTGCAGCACGAGCTTGGAGACCGGCGGAGACATGGGCACGCCGCCGCGCATGAGCTCGCGCACGCTGGTGGCCAAGAAGCGCGCGTCTTGCGCGAACAGGTAGCCGCTGATGCCTGCCTTGAGTAGCTGCGTGGCCGGCTCTTCGGTCACGGGCTGCGACAGCAGCATGACCGGGATGCCGCGCGCGTTGGTCACCACCTCTTTGAGCGCGACCGTGTCACTGGGACGCAGCACACCGAGCGCGACCACCACGGCGTCGGTCTTTCCGACGCGCAGCAGCTCGTGCGTGCGCTCGAAAGACTCGGCCAGCGTTAGCACCAGCTCCGGCGCGGTCTGCAAGGCAGCGCGCGCAATCCCTCCGTCTAGCTCGAGCACGAGGACTCGAAGTTCCTGCTTCACCAAGGCGTCTCTGCTGTTCTGCATCGCGTCCCGAAACACCGAGACCTTACTCCCAGACACGGTTTCCTAACAGCCGTTCGACGCAGTGGTCTCAATTCGATTCAGCAGCCACCCGACTAAAGCGAGCTGGCCGTCATTCCGAGCTCGCCCATTCCGCTGCACTCCCATGTTTCGAAGATAGGCACCCTGTTCGCGCCGGCCTTCAGGACGTACGTCAGCTCGAAGAAATACCCATCGCTGCCAGCTTGGAGCGTGAAAGTCGCGCATGCGTCGGGGTTGAGCTGGCACGGGTCCTGCTAACCCCCAGAGGTGGCGATCCCCCACATTCTTCACCAAACTTGGAAGTCCGAGGTCGTTCCCGAGCCACTGGCCAGGTTTCAAGCGCGCTGGCGGGCGCTGCATCCAGACTTCGAGTATCGGTTGTGGACCGACGCGCAAAACGACGCGTTCGTGCGCGCCGAGTTTCCGGAGCTGTACGCGCTCTACCGCTCGTTCAGCCGCGAGATCTACCGGGCCGACCTGGTTCGTTGCCTGTATTTGCTGCGCTTTGGCGGCGTGTACGTCGACCTCGACGTCGAGCCCCTGCGGCCCCTGCACGGCTTCTTGGCCGAGTGCGGTGAGTGCGTGCTTGGTGCCGAGCCGCAGGCCCACGCTCGCAAGCGCCAGGGCAAGGCGACTCTGGCGTGCAACGCCATCATGGCTTCGGCTCCCGGGCATCCGTTTTGGCGCAGGATGCTCCAGGAAATTGCGCAGCGCGCGGCGCTAGGCGGCGACCCGGTCGGAGTCACCGGGCCACTCGCGCTCGACGCAGCCTACGAAAAGCACGGGCGTGCTCTGGGCGTAAAATTGATGGCGCCCGACGCTTTTTTTCCGCTGCCCGATCTCGACGCGCAAACCCTGCCGCTGGCTGCAGGCGAGCACAAACACTTCCGCAGCATGCGCGAGCTACGCCTCTACCCGAGCGAAACCTTGGGGGTGCACCACTGGGCCCACACCTGGATCCCGGAAACGGGCGTGAATCGCGGGGTGCAAAGGTTGCTGGGCTGGTCACGCGACGGCTCTTCGGTGCTGCGCGGCCAAAAAACCATCGACGAGCTCGTGCGTCCGGAGCGGTACAAATTGCGCTTTCCGGAGGCAGCTTTTCCGGCGCGCAAGGGGCGCCAGGCCCGCTACCTGGCGCAGGTCGAGGTCGGGCGTGAACGCCAGGCACACAGCAGCCTCACGATCGTGACTCTGCTGCACAATCGCCTGGATTTGGCCCTGTACCTGCGCGCGCGTTGCGAGGCCGTGCTCAAGGGCTTTCGCCGAGGCCGCGTGCTGGTGCTGTGTGACGATTCGACGGACGGCACCGCACAGGTCATCGCCGATTGGGCGCGATCGCGGCCTGACTTGGTAGTGAACGTCCCGGCGCCCGCAGCGCAGCCCGGAGTTACGGGTTTTGCGCGCATGGCGCAGCTGCGCAACGCCCTGCTGGAGCGGCTGGAAGCCGAGCCCGCGACCGATTTCGTGGCGGCCATGGACGGCGACCTGGAGGGGCCCGTCAGCCTAGAGGGCTTGGCGCACTCGATCGCGCTGTTGGCCGAGCCCCAGGGGCCCGACGCCGTGGCGGCGCTCGGCATCAACAACTGGGTCGGCTTGCCCTTGCTGGTGCCGTTTTTGGGCTACGGCTACTACGATCCCATCGCATTTCGCGAGCAAAGCTGGGAACGCCGCTTGAGCGACGTGGCCATTCGTTACCGCCTGGCCGGGCTCAAGCGCGGCGACGAGCCGCTCCGGGTCAAGAGCGCGTTCGCAGGCTTGGTGCTGTACCGCGCCGCCAGCGTACGCGGGCTGCGCTACGACGCGGCGGCTCGCGACTGCGAGCACGTCGGCTTTCATCGCGCTCTGGCCGAGCGCGGTGGCAGCTTGGTGCTCAATCCGTCACTCATGCTCCTGGCCGGACGCCAAGGCCACCATCAGAAGCGATCTGCTTGAGCTTGGCGCCGTCCCAGTTGGGCTGACGGGTACCGCTGCGATTCACGGTGGTGGGCGGCCGTAGTAGACCCACGCCGGCGAGGGTCAGGTGTAAGCCGGTCCAGCGGGCCAGCGAGCGCATCTCGCGCATGGGCACCAGCGGCGTAAGCTTCGACGACTGCTCCAAGTGCTGGCGGGCGGAGGCGAAAGCCTCGTAATAGCGCGCCACGCTGAGCTCGGGCCGCGCGCGGCGGCGCACCTGCTCGGCGGCTTCCTGGCGAATCCGCTCGCGCTCGCGCGGCTCGTGCAGCAGCCGCAGTACGGCCTTCGCGAAGCGCCACTTCACCTGCTCGGGGTCGCCGGTGGGATCGATCAAGACGCCCGTGCGCTCGTGCTCGATCTGCTGCGAGACGCCCATGCCGTCGGCCAGCGCTACGACCGGCAAGCGACACCACTGCGCTTCGCCTACGACTTGCCCGTAAGTTTCGCTGAGCGACGTGTAGACGAAGACGTCCGCGTGGCGCAGGAACGCAGGCACGAGGCCGAGCGGCTGCTCGCCGGCAAAGAACACGCGGCTCTGGATCCCGAGCCGCTCCGCCAAGCGCATGAAGGTGTCGCGATCCGGGCCATCGCCCACGAGCGTGAGCGTCGCGTGTTGCACCACCGGCGCGATGAACTTGGCGAAGATCTCCAGCAGCTGCGCCACGCCTTTCTCTCGCACTTGCCGGCACACTACGAGCAGCCGGCCACCGCGCGTAGCTGCCTCCGGAAACGGATCCGCGCTCTCGGCCTGGTCGAAGACTGCAGGATCGACGCAGCGTGGAATCACGTGAATGGGCACGCGCACGCCGCGGTCTTCCCAGTATCTTTTCAGGCCTTCCGACAGCACGACCAGGCCGTCGCCCTGGTTGTAAGCGCTCACGGTCTGCTGCTCCACCCACGGGATCACGTGTTCGCGAAAGGCGTCGTCGGCGCGCGTTTGGTACAGCGCTTCCGGTAACACCACTTTGTAGACGCTGGGCAGATGGATGGTGTTGACGCACACCAGCGGCACGCCGCGTCGCGCGCGTAGCCACACGCCTACTTCGAGCATCGCCGAGCCCGTCTGGGCCAGCATCACGTCCAGGTTCTCGCGCTCCAGCTGCGCCAGGCGCGTGCGCGAAGGCAACGCCAGGTGCACACCGGGGTGGTTGCGTAGCGGCAAGCTGAAGAACGACACCGCGTGTTCTGGCAGATCGGCAGGCAGCGTCTGCGGATCGTCTGCGCCAATGATGGTGACGCGATGACCGCGCTTCCGAAACTCGCGGTACAGGAATTGCGAGGCGAAGGACGACCCGTTGGCATACGGTATGCGAACGTAGTCGTTGACGATGCCGATACGCGCCGGCCACTCCGGACACTGCTCGGGCTTTGCGCTGGCGCCGGTGACAGGGAGACCCTCGATGACCCTTGCTTCTTCACTACGCATTTTGGACCTCTGCGAGTTCTTTTCGGACCGTGGTGGCGGCGTTCGTTCGTACTTGGAAAGAATGGGAAGAGCGGCGGAGCGCGCGGGCCACGCGTTGACCGTGGTAGCGCCCGGCAAGGCGCACGAAATCAGCCAGCATTCGGGGATGAAGCTGGTGCGCTACTCGGCGCCGCGCATGCCGTACGATCCGACGTACCGCGTGCCCTGGCGCGTCGACTTCATGCGCCGGCTGGTGGCTGAAGAACGGCCGGATATCGTTCAGATATCGAGCCCGTTCCTGCCCGCTCTCGCCGCCCGCTCCCTGGGAGATGCCGTGCGCGTCTACTTTCACCATTCGGATCCCATCGGTTGCTACGTGCGTCCGGTTCTGGAACGCGCTTTCTCCGACGGGCTTGCGGATTGCATCGAACATGCCGCGTGGGGCTGGCAGCGCAGAATCTCGGGGTTCTGTGACGCGACCGTGGTTGCCGGCCATTGGCTCGAAGCACAATTGACTGCGCGTGGTTGCGCGCGCGTCACCACTGTGCCGTTCGGCATCACCCAGAGTGACCTGGGTTCACACCGTCGCGACGCGGCCCTGCGGGCGCGCCTGCTCGGACCCGTCGCCGATCAGCCGGACGCAGTGTTGGTGCTGATCGCGGGGCGCTTGGCAGCCGACAAGCGGCAAGCCTTGCTGATCGACGCGCTCAAGCTGGTCTGGCGCTCGCGGCCCGTGGCGCTGGTCGTGCTGGGTGACGGTCCCGAGCGCGTGGCGTTACAGCAGCGCGCCAAGGGCTTGAGTCACGTGACGTTTCTGCCCTTCACCCATGATCGCGCCGAATTTGCCGCCGTTTTGGCCAGCGTGGATCTGCTCTTGCACGGCTCGGTGGCGGAGACGTACGGCTTCGTAGTGGCCGAAGCGTTGGCTAGTGGCACGCCGGTCGTCGTACCAGCGGCTGGTGGAGCCGGCGCGCTTGCGCGCGCGGACTACGCGGAGACGTACGGGGCACGCAGCAACGCCGACGGTGTGGCCCGCGCCGTGCAAAGGCTGCTCGCGCGATCCAGCGCCGAGCTGAGTCGTGCGGCGCTTCGCGCGGCCGCCGCGTTTCCTTCATCGGAGCAGCACTTCGACGACTTGTTTGCCTTGTACGCGCGGCTGCTCGCGCGACGTGCCGAGCGAGAGTGTGGTTCCGTAGCAACGCTCGGTGCGCACAGTGTGCTGCTCAATCACACTTGAGGGTGATGGCGAGGTGACTCGCCAATTGCGAGATGGTGACGAACGTGAATCCAAGCGGC
The DNA here is from genome assembly GCA_036261775.1 of Polyangiaceae bacterium. Classification (GTDB taxonomy): domain Bacteria; phylum Myxococcota_A; class Polyangia; order Polyangiales; family Polyangiaceae; genus PMG-095. The sequence continues at coordinate 25,458 of DATAKF010000066.1, forward strand.
GGCGTGCTCGAGCGTTTGCTCGTTCGTTATACTCGGTGGGCTGCGACTCATCCGTGGCAAGTGTTGGGTGGCGCGCTCGCGCTTTCGTTGACGTGTTGGGCGCTGGCCAGCCAGCTGCGCATTCAAGGCGACTTCGTCAGTCTGCTGCCCAGCGAAAGCGGCACGGCCAAGCGGTTTCGTAGCGCGCTCCAGCGCAAAGTCAGCGGTGCGTCGACGCTAGTCGTGATCATCGAATCTCCCGATGCCCAAGCCAACGAGCGCTTCATCGACGCGCTCGCGCCGCGCGTTGCCAGCTTGCCGAGAGCGCTCGTCGCGTCGGTCCAGACGGGCACGAAAGCCGAACGGCGCTTCTTCGAAGAGCAGCGCTGGCTGTTCGCGTCCGAGCGTGATCTGCGACTCGTGCGCTGTGAGTTGGCTCACGAGCGCGACCGGCAGACCTTCGACTTGGGGCTAGACGAGCCGTGTGCGGTCCAAGTCGAGGACGAGCTGCGCGAGCTGGGCGACAGCAGCGGCGACTCCGTCCTGAACGCCACGGTGCCCCCCACCGCGCAGACCGCGCCTGCTGCGACGCTCACGTCAAGCTCCCCGCTCCAGCAGCTGCGACAGCGCATCGAAGAGGCGATGGCCGCGCAAGATCGCTTCAAGTCCGACTACTTTAGGAACCCGACAGGTACGCGCTACGCGCTGGTGATTCGCTCCTCGGCCGCCGGTATGGGCGAGCTGAGCTCGGACGAGCTGTTGCGTCGCGTCTCCGCGCTGGTCGCCGAGCTTTCACCGCCGAGCTTTCACCCGCGCGCCGAGGTTGGCTTTGCTGGTGATATTCCCAACGCCGCAGCCGAGCGAAAGTCGCTGATCGCCGACATCGCGTTGGTGTCAGCGCTGGCGATTGGGCTCATTTTGACGGTGATTGTTGGGTATTTTCGCTCGGCGCTCTCGCTCGTGCACATCTTTTCGGCGGCGGCCGTGGGCTGCGGCGTGGCGTTCGCGGTCGCCAAGCTGGCCTTCGGCCACCTGAACATGGCCAGCGGCTTTCTGGGCTCGATCATCGCCGGCAACGGCATCAACATTCCCATGATCTACCTGGCGCGCTACCGCGAGCTGCGCCAAGCGGGCCAACCGCTGCAACCCGCGCTCGAGCAAACCGCGCTCGATTGTCGACGCGGCACGTGGCTCGGCGCAGTCGCGGCCGCGGGAGCCTACGTGTCGCTAGGGGTGACCAGCTTTCGCGGTTTCAGCGAGTTCGGGTTGATCGGCGGCGTCGGCTCGCTGGCGTGTTGGCTGGCGGCGTTTGCGCTGTGCCCGGCGTCGATTGCCGCGCTCGACCGCTTTCGCAAACCGGCGCCTTTGCCGCGCCCAGAAGGCGCGTCCAGCGCCGGAGCCGCGGTGTCAGGAGGCGGCAGCGTCACGCGCGTGCTCGGCGCGCTCGCTACACGGCGCCCGCTCGTGCTGCTGCTATCCATCGGCGTAGCGGCCGCCTGCTTGGCGCCGGCCATCGCGCGCTACGTTGCCAACCCCTGGGAGTATGATTTCGGCAAGCTGCGCAGCGCCTCCAGCTCCAAGCGTGGCGCCGGCCATTTCAGCGTCAAAGCCGACGAGATTTTCGGCACCCGCGGCTCGCCGGATCTGCTGCTCTCGCGCAGCTTCGAGGAGGCGGCGGGCGTGGCCGACGCCGTGGTGGCGCGCGATCGCCAGCTGTTCGGCGGTAAGCTGGTACAGCGCGTCACCACCGCGCACGACTACCTGGGCGGACGCCCCGCCATCGTGCAGCGCAAGCTCGAAGTCTTGGCCGACATTCGCCAGGAGATCGATCGGGCGCTGCCACACCTGCGCGCCAGAGATCGCGAATTTGCCGAGACGTTTCGCCCGCCCGAGCGGCTGCGGCGGCTGACGGCTGACGACTTGCCGCAGCTCCTGCGCGAGCGCTTTACGGAAACCAACGGTCGCTTCGGTACCGCGGTGTTCGTCGAAATCGACCCCAAGCTGTCGCGCAGTCGCGGCGAGCAGCTGCTCAAGATCGCCGACTTGCTCGAAGGCGTGCGCGACCCTAGCGGGCAAGTCGTGCCCAACGCCAGCCGTGCCAGCGTCTTTGCCGAAATGATTCGCTCGATGACCCGCGACGCGCCGCGCACCATCGGCGTCGCGTTCGCAGTCGTGGTGGTCGTGGCCGCGCTGGCCACGGGGGCGCTCTTGCCGGTATTGGCGGTGTTGTCGTCGCTCTTGCTCGCCGTTTGGTCGACGCTCGGCGCTGCTTCGACCTTCGACGTGCGGCTCAATTTCCTGAATTTCGTGGCGCTGCCGCTGACCTTCGGCATTGGCGTCGAATACGCCATCAACTTCTGCGACCGCGTGCGTGCACTCGGCGATATCAAAAAGAGCCTGCAGTCCGTGGGCGGCGCCATCGCGGCGTGCAGCCTCACCACCATGCTCGGCTACGGGACGCTGCTGTTCGGCGACAACCTGGCGCTGCGCTCGTTCGGCAAATACGCGGTCATGGGCGAGCTCTCTTGCCTCGCCACCGCCCTCCTGGTGCTGCCCGCCGGCTTGACGCTCCTACGACGCTTCGCGAATCGAAAAGTCAGTTCGGATCCGAACTGACTCTCTCGTCGCCCTGACCAGCCAGTTCGGATCCGAACTGACTCTCACGTCGCGCCGACCAGCCAGGGATTGCAGGAAGGCGGCAAGTTGGAAAGGCGAGAGGAAGGGTTTGGGTTCGGGCAACCCAGAGGGCTCAGGCGGCGCGGGTCGCGCGCTGCGACAGCTCGCGCAGGATCATGCCTTCGCGCAGGCCGCGCGGGGAGATGCGCAGCTCGCGTTGACCAAAGCCCGCCAAAAGGCCCGAGACGACTGCGGCGCCGGCCGCCAGCGTGGTGGCGCGCTCGCGCTCGACGCCGCGCGCAATCAAGGCCTCGCGGGGCAGCCGCGCCAGCTCTTCGCACAGCTCGAGCACCTGCGTGGTGCTGGCGCTGGCGATGCCGCCGCCCAGCAACTTGCCGATGGCCCGCGCGGTACCGCCGGACAACAGGAGGGTGTCGAAGCGTCCGAGCTGCCAGCGCGCCTTCTCGCATTCCAGCTGAACGTAGCGAGCGAGCCGGCCGACTCCGCCCGGCTCGCCGAGCGGGAAGGCGTGGGCCAGCCGCAGGAAGCCCAGCTGAAGGCTCTGAACGCTGTCGCAGTGGACGCCGTCGCCGGCCGCCAGCTCCACCGAGCCGCCGCCCACGTCCGCTACCAGCACTCGGCCCCCGCTCAGATTCAGGGCGCTGCGCGCGCCCAAGTAGGCGAGCCGCGCTTCCTCGTCGCCGCTCACGAGCTCGATCTGAACCCCGTAGCGCGTCGAGCAATCCTCGCAGAAGCTGCGGCCGTTGCGGGCGTCGCGCAGCGCGCTGGTCGCCACCGCCAGCACCTTTTCGGCGCCCAGCTCGCGAGCCACTGCAACCATGCGTCCGACGGTTTGCAGCGCCTTGGCGTAGGCGTCGTCGCTCAGCTGTCCGTGTTCTTGCACCACGGCGCCGAGTCGCAGCACTTCCTTGTCGGAACCGAGCTTGCTCAGCTCGCTGACTCCGTTGGTCTGAGCGACGAGCAGGTGAAAAGAGTTCGAGCCGAGGTCGAGGGCTGCGAGCTTCATCCAGCCAATCTGTCGAAGTCCGGTGACGCCTGAACGCCACTTTTGTGCCAGA
>DATAKF010000134.1:0-28039 GCA_036261775.1 Polyangiaceae bacterium
GGAAACGTCATCTCGAATGCCGAGCCCGCGTCGTTCATGCAATAGACGCTACCGAGTCCGTTGCGGGTGCCGCGCGCGACGTTCCAGTCTGGCTCGCCCAACGTGAGACGCAGGCCAATGTCTTCACCATTGTCGATCGCCGTCAAAATGCTCGAGATCGTGGCAGGGCCGACGTTGTAAGCGGTCCCGCTCACGAGGCGCTGCATCCCCCTGGCGACGTCTTTGCCGCGGAGCGCGGGGACTTCACCCGCCGCGGCCGCAGCGTAAATCAACAGATAGGCCGAGTCGTACACGCTCTCGGAGCCAAGCACCACGGACGGATCGGCGAGGTCTCCGCTAGCCGCGATCAGGCGGTCCTCGTAGTCGCCGAGCAGCTTCGTGTCTGGTGCAGAAGCGTAGGTGACGCCGACGATGCGATTGAAGAGCGACTTCCAGCCCCCCTGGGTCTCGCTGCGCTTGGCCGCGTAGCGCGACCATGTTTCCGGTGCCATCGTCGAGCCGAGCACGTACATCGGGCGTTGTTGCTGAGACGTCTTGGTCGCCCAAGTCGTGCCGTTTTCGAGCAGCGGAAACACCCCCTCGATGAACTCCGAGCCCGCCAAGGCGACGATGATGTGCGGAGCGTAGTCGAACAGATTGCCGACGAGCATCGAGACGTCGGGGCTGGCGGTGAGCTCTGCCGACTCGACTTGAAAGGGCTTGACCTCGAAGTCCGCGAGCTCGGGCAGGTCTAGCACGGCGTCCCGCACGTCCGTCTGGCTCGCGATGTTGGCGGCCACCACGGCGACACGCAGCTTCGCGCCGGGGGCGGGTAACTTCAAGAAGGTCTCGTCCCGCCGCAGGTACGCTTCCGTGCGCTTGAGCAGCGGCCCAAATGTCGGAGCAATATCGGCGGTGGCGCCCAGCAGATGCCAAAGGCGTCCGCTATCGCTGAGCGCTGCTAGCTCGCTGTCCTGCTCGTAGGGGCTGATAACGAACGTTCCGGCCGCGTCGAGCTTTTGTGAAAACACGGCCTGCAAGTCCTTGGCCTGCAAGCCCGACACGATGCCAGGCACCTTGAGTGTATCGACCAGGTGCTCGAGGCTCGGCGTGAAAGCGTCGATGGTTCCCGGGGGATTCTCCGGAAAGGACGAGTTGCACACGATGAAGGCCAGCGTACGGCGGGTCCCACCCGGGCCACCGCGCAGCCCCGTTACCTTGGACGTGAATTCACTCACGGTGAGGTCGAGGTTACGCGTGAGGATCGAACGACTGACAGCGTCGGGCGCGAGCGCGTACGCGCCGAATACGATTGGCTCGGCGGCGCGCAGGTTTTGGGCCCCAACTACCAAGGGGCATTCCTTGGTCAAGAGCGAGACACACTGACCCGCCTGACACACGAAAGGCTGGCCAAAGTTCTCGTCGATGCAGTCAGCGTTGGTCGCGCACTCGGCGGCGCTCGGAACGCCCGCAGCGCCGCCTTCACCAGCCTCGGAGCTTGGCGGAGCGCCGCCGGCGCTGGGCGCACCAGCGCCACCGGCGGTGGTGAGCCCATCGGCAATACACACGCCCGCGTCGCAGATGGGAAATGCCTGGCCCAGCTTGCGGCAGTCAGCGTCCACAGAGCACTGATCAGGGTTCAAATCGTACAGCAGCGAGCAGGCTGGCCCACTAGCCAGCGCGCCGAGCGCGAGCCACCAGCTCGCAGTAGCCAACCAACGCCTGTACCAAGCGCTCCGCATGTCGCACCGTTCAACCTAGCACGCTCGCGCGCCGTGATTCTCCCGGAGCGTCACTGGGGCGGCCACGTCGCCGGGCAAGGCTTCGGGTCCTGGTCGCTGCCTACGTAGCCTTGGCACATAATGGCCTCGTCTAGGAGCGGGAAGCAGTTTTCAGTCTCCACGGCTCCCAAACCCTCGAGACACTCGACACCGAACGCCAGGTTGCCGCTCTCGAACGCGTCGACTTGGCACTGGTAGAAGGCCTCGTACTTGTCATCGCAAGCGGCGCACGCGGGATCGGTGAAGCCCTCGCGATCCGCGGTCAGAGCCGTCACGCAGTCGGAGCAGACGGTTGCGTCCGGACACTCGGCAGCCACCCACGCCGAACAAGTCTTCTGCCACAGGTTGTCCGAGCCGCAGGCGTAGACGAGCCCTGCCCCTGCGCCGCCTGCCCCACCTGCGTCACTTCCGCCACCATCTCCAGCGCTGCCGCCAGCGCCGGTGTCAACGGCACCGCCAGTGCCACCGTCCGTCGCACCGCCCGCTCCCGCCGTTGCCGACGTGCCAGCCGTGGAGCTGCCGCCTTCGCCGCCGCTGCTCGCCGAGCCGCCGGCTGACGAACCGCCAGTCTTGCTGCCCGAAGCGCCAGCGCTCCCGCCAATTTCCTCGTCACTGGAGGAAGAGTCGTCGCTGCACGCTGCAAGCGAGACGCTGCCGGCGAGTGCCAGAACCAACACGTACTTCAACGGATGTTTCATGATTTCCCTCGGAAGCCAAAGAGGTCAGTGACTCACTACCTGACCAACTCGTGCAACGGCGTATCGCGCGTCTCACTTTAGGGCTCGCGGCAATCATGTAGGCGATTCTGCTCCAGCGTCTCCTTCCGACGCACAAAAAGCCGCGAGCCGGACTCGGAGAAACCGAGCCGGCTCGAAGCCGAGCGTCGAGATGTGCTTAGAGCGAGCAGTACCGGTAGCTGCCCGAGGACCTGACGAAACCGGAGGACCAGATCGACGAGCCGTAAGGCTTCTTCTTGCACGCGGCGCCTACCGGGAAGATGGACGGCGCGGGATCCTCGGTGGAGCGCCACGTCTCGGCGGTGGGCGACTTGACGCTGACGCCGTAGGTCGTGCCGCCAATCTGGCTCGGAGGCACGAAATCCACATTGAACGGGTCGACGTCGATGGTGCCGGTCGCGAGATCGATGCGTACGTCCAGCACGTCGTTGCCGCGCATGTAGCCGAGCGTGACGAGCTTGGCGCGGATGTCGGTCCAGTTGCCGCTGGTCACGTTGACTTTGTAGGTGTCCACGGCGCTGCAAGTGGCCGAATCGGCCGAAATAACCAGTGAGCTCGTGCGATCGTTGAAGGGGCCGAACGCGGACACGTCTGAAACCTGAACGTTGCTCGCGCCTCCGAACTGGTCGTGCTCGTACAGCGTGACTTTCATGCCCGAGCGCACCTTGAGCGACGTCAGCTTGTCGTTGCCGATCTTCAAATCCGCCATCCGATAGCTGCCGGTGCGCAAGCACTGCGACGCGCCCGTGTAGTTTGCGTCGGCGTAGATGGTGGCGGCGCAGTTGGTGAGCGTCAGGGTATGGGGCAGCCCGGTGCGAGTCGGCGACCTCATCGTGGTGTACGGTGCGGGCTCCGAGTTGTCCGAGATGTAGCCGATGGTGTCTTCGTTCTGCTTCTGGGCATCGAAACCGGTCCTGAGCATCGAACGAATCTGGTTCGGGCTGATGACAATCTTGCCGTTGACGAAGACGTCTTGGTCGCCTTCTTGAGCCGATAACCCGGCCGTCATCGCTGGGCAGCCGCTCCGGCCACGGCTCGCGCACAGCGAGTAGCCAGCGGGAGAGATCTGTAGGCGATCACCGCTCGGGGCGATCTGGAGGTCCGTGGTGAACTCCCAACGACCAAAGTCTTCGGCCGCGTCGTAGGCTAGATGGGCGAGAAACGGCTTCCATTCCAGGCCACCAACGCTACAGCTGACGACCTCTTGCTGCATCGTGCCCACATCCTCTGCGGTGGGGCCATTGACGCTGCACGCGCCCATTGCAAGAGCAGCTAGGGTCACGGCGGCGACTTGTTTCAACATTTCAGAACCTCCTGGAGTGTGCCGCGGGGGGCGGCGGTTGGTTGACGCTCGGGCAGTACCTTTGCACCCCACGTGCCAAGCGGCTGACACGAGCCTCATCCAGAAATATTGCGGAAATGTACTGTGTAGGGCGATCGCGCAGAGCGTGTTCTCGGGCCTTTGGCTCGCTCCGAGTTGTGCAAGGTTGCACAACCTGCTCTGCGCGACTTGTGCAACGGAATGCGCAGCGCCCGCTGCACAGCTCCGTTTGCACAGCTCCGTTTGCACAGCTCCGCTGCGCGACGCGCCTGTCGCTCGGCTTGGCGCGCGTCTACCGCCTGCTCAGGGACGCGGTCAGCGCGCGACGAGGCGCCAGAGCACGAGCGCGGCGACGGCCAATAACAGCAGCACCAGCACGGCGCCGCGTGCGGAGCGAGGCGTTGCCTGGGCTTCCGGCTGCAGCGCGGTGACAGGCGCTGGCTTGGGCGCCGCCGGAGTGCCGTCGGCTTTTACCGGCACGAAGTCCACCAGCTCCGTCGCGTCCGAAGCGCGCGGCTTGGCCGCGGGCGCCGCAGCTTGTGCGATAGGCAATGTGACCGAAGGTGGTTGTCCAGGCTGGGTAACGCTCAGCTCACCAGTTGCCGCTGCTGCCTGCTTGCCCACCCATAGCCCGGCGGGCGCGGTCACCAAACCGCTGCCCGCCGTAGGCGTTTCGCTGTCGACGTCCTTCATCAGCTGGCTTGCCAAAAGCTCCGGGGCGACGCGGTTTTGCGAGAGCAGCGCGTCGTTGCGTGCGCGCATTTCCGGGCTGATACGCTCTTTCACGCACTTGGCGACGTCGCTGGCCGTGACGAGCTTGCCGCTCGAAATCAGCCATTCTTCGAGCGCTACCTGCAGGTCTTCGGCCGTGGCAAAGCGCTCGTCCGGCGAGGGCGCGAGCGCTTTGACGATGATGGCTTGCAGCGGCTCCGGGTAATCCGGGCGGAGCGCCCTGGGCAGCTTGTACTCGTTCAGCAGAATCTTTCGCAGCGCATCGGCGCCGTTGCCGAACGGACGCGACCCCAGCGTTGCCACGTACAGCACGCAGCCCATGGCGTAGATATCGGCGCGGCGATCGACGGGACTGCCCGAGATTTGCTCGGGGGGAATGTAGGCAAACTTGCCCTTCACCTCACCGGTCTTGGTGCGCTCGTGCAGCTGGTAGCGTGCCTTGGCGATGCCAAAGTCGCTCACTTTGGCCTGCCCCTGCATCGAAACCAGGATGTTGGGCGGCGAGATGTCGCGGTGGACGACGCCGAGCAGCGCTCCGTCGGGCCCGACGGTCTCGTGCGCGGCGTGCAGTCCGGCGCAGGCGTCTGCGATGATTCTGGCTGCAATCCGCAGATCGAGCGCCACCAGCACATCCCCCTGGCGTAACAGGCCAGCCAGGGAATCGCCCGCGACCCACTCCATGGCCATGAACAGGCGGTCGCCGTGGCGTCCGAGCTCGTACGTCTCGCACACGTTGGGGTGATGAATCGACGAAGCTACCGTCGCTTCGTCGATGAACATGTGCGCGTAGTTTTCGTCGCCCGACATCTCACCGCGCACTAGTTTCAGCGCCACGGTTCGGGCGAAGCCGGCGCCTGTGGGGCGCGCGGTCCAGACCTCACCCATGCCGCCGCTCGCCAAGAGCGAGGTCAGCTGGTAGCGCCCAATAACGTCCCCTGGAGACAGCTGGTCGCCGGGGTCGGACGCCATGTGTGGCTTGGTCGTACTCGTGGTGACAGACATCAGGCTATAGGCGGAGGTAACAGCGGCCGTAAGAGTTTAGTGGTGGCGCGGCTCCCGATTAACCATGTCAGAATGCGCTTTTGTCGCATGCGACCTGCTAACGCTACGCGAAGTGCCCACCGGAGGACCAGGCTTTGTGACTGAGCTTGGCCCTGCCTCCAAGATTGGCCGTTACCAGCTGGTCGCCCCCATTGGCGCTGGTGGCATGGGGCGCGTTTGGGTGGCCCTGGACACGGCTGCGCCGACGCTGCGGCTCGTGGCCATCAAGACTACCCTGGCCGGAGGGGCCACTTCCAAGGACTTTTGGGCGCTGCTCTCGGACGAAGCGTCGCTCGCCTCGCGCATCAACCACCCCAACGTTTGCGCCACCTACGAGCTGGGTGAAGAAGCCGGCACGCACTTCTTGGTGATGGAGTGGTCGGACGGTGCGTCCCTACGTGACGTGCTGGACGCTTCACCAGGCAAAACCATTTCGTACGAGCTCGCAGCGTTCATCTGCTCCGGCGTGGCCGCCGGCCTGCACGCGGCCCACGAGCTGACGGACGACGCAGGCCATCCGTTGGGCGTGGTGCACCGCGACGTCTCGCCGCAAAACGTGCTCGTCTCGATGCGCGGCCAGGTGCGGCTCGCCGACTTTGGCGTCGCCAAGGCGCGCGGTCAGCAGCACCGCGCCACCGAGACCGGCGAGGTCAAAGGCAAGCTGTCTTACATGGCGCCCGAGCAGGTGACGTCCAAGGCGATCGATCGCCGGGCAGACGTCTTCGCGTTGGGCTGCGTGCTGTACGAGGCGTGCTTGGGTGCAAGGCCCTTCCACGGCGCCGACGCTCTGGCGACGATGTACAAGATCCTGGAAGAGCCGCTGACGCCGCCGCGCGCGCTCGACCCGGCCTTCCCGGAGGCGCTCGAAGCCGTACTGCTCAAGGCGCTCGCCAAAGACCCCAACGCTCGCTACGCCACCGCAGACGAGCTGCGCGCCGCGTTGGTCGAATACCTTTCGTCCACGCGCCGCTACTTCGGCGACAAGCACGTCGCGGAGCTGCTCAGTGGCGCGCTTGGCGCCGATTTACGCGAGCGGAACCGCGCGATTTTGGCGACTGGCGAGCAGCTGCGCAACGGTGAGACCGATCTGCGTCGGCTGCGCTCGCCGCGGCCGCCAGAGCCCACGCGCACGCTCACCCCAGAGGGTGGTGTCGAGCGCAGCGTGACCCAAGCCTTGCAAGCGCGTGAGCCTGGGCGTTCGCGCCTGCTTTGGCTCGGCGCGGGAGCGCTGCTGGTGGCTGCGGTTCTGGGTGTGCGCAGTCTTCGGCACGAAGCGCCAACCGCCGCCGCAGCGGTGGCTGCTAGCCAGCCCGCACCAGGCGCAGCCACAGCTACACCGCCAGCACCTAGCGCTGGCCCATCATCAGAACCCACGCCAACCAGCGTTGCGGCGGCCCCGGACGCCTCCAGCGCGCCAGCGCAGCCGGCACTCCGCGGCGCCAACAGCCCCAAGTCGCGTCCCCAACTCCGACCGGCGGGTGCGGAAGCCGCGCCCGCCACCCCCACCAAGCCCGTCGGCAAGAAGCCGCGGCCCATCGACCGCGACAACCCCTTCGCCCAGCAGTGAGCCATGCAAACACGCCGACTCGCCCACGTTTTGCCCCTGCTGGCCCTCCTCGTCAGCCAACACGCGCTCGCGCAAAGCGCCCCAGCCGCAGCGACTCCACAGGCGGAATCGAGCAAGAGCTTTGGTGACACCTCTGTCAAGCAAGAGGCGGCTCGCCGCTTCGAGCATGCCATCAAGCTGTACGAAGAAGCGGACTATGCCCTAGCGCTGGCCGAGTTCGAGCGCGTGTACGAGCTCGTGCCCGACTACCGCGTGCTCTACAACATCGGACAGGTCAGCATCCAAATGGGCCGCTACGCGCGGGCCTATCGCACGTTGAAGGAATACGTGGCGCGCGGCGGCGCGGAGCTGGCTCCGGATCGCGCAGCCGCCGTCCAGGCAGACCTGACCCTTTTGTCCGGCAAGGTCGCGCGCGTGTCGCTGCAGGTGGAGCAAGCAGGCGCACAGCTCAGCGTCGACGGCGTAGCCGTTGGTCGCTCGCCGCTGGCCGAGCCTTTGGTCGTGGACGTGGGCGAGCATCGCCTACAGGTGGAGCTTGCTGGCTACGTCACGCAAAGTCGGTCGCTCACGCTGGCAGGCGGCGATCGCCGCGAAGTGGCGTTCACGCTTCAGGCGACGCCTTCGGCCGCGCCAACGACAGCACCGCTTGCGGCCCCCCGCGAGCAGCCTCGAGTCACGCCACCCGAGCCAGCCAACAGGACTTCATCGACCCGCGGCACGTGGCTGGGCGTCGGCTGGGGCACGACCGGAGCCCTCGCAGCCGGCGCGCTGGTCAGCGGAGCCCTGGGCGCGTCTGCGGCGGGCGACCTGCGCGATCTACGGGGCACCGCAGGCACGAGCCGCCAGGCGCTCGAGCAGGCTCAGAGTCGCGCGTCGACTCGTTTGCTGGTCGCCGATGTGCTGGGCGGCGCAGCGCTGGCGACTGGCGCCGTCACGCTGTACTTTCAGCTCTCGGGTTCGTCGCACGAAAAGGCACCGAATCAAGCTGCAGTGTCGCAGTGGCGGCTGCTCCTCGGGCCCAGCAACGTCGCGCTCCGCTTCGAAGATTGACGAGCACGCGGCGCAATGCGCTGACAGCGTCGTTCGAGACGCGCGGAATGGCGGCGCTAGACATCATGGAAACCCGGCCAGCATAGCCTGCGCTTCACGTTGCCAACAGCCGCACCAGCAGCTTGGATGCGAGCAGTCCCGCGGGATCTACTTGAGCCTTGAGGTCGCGCAGGCGCGCGACGTAGGGAGCGTGCATCTCGCGCAGCAGGCCGTCGTCGCAGGTGCTCTGTTTGAGCAGCATCAGCTTGAAAGCCGAGTTTCGCGCAAACGCGACGCGAGCCAGCTCGCGAAAGAAGGCCTCGCCACGAGCGTGCTCGGAGCTACCGCGGCGCACGGCCAGGCTTGGCGTGAGCAAGCCAGAGCCCGAGGAGTTGCCCCAGGTCGCGTGAGCGGGCCAGCGCGACGGGCGGAGCGCGATCAGGTCTTGCTGCTCGGCGCGGCGCTCCAAGCCTGGATAGCGCTTCAGCACGCTCCAATACAGCTCCATGAACTCGGCGGCGTGCTCGCGCGGAAAGCACCAGGTTTGATGCAGGACGGTCAGGCGCGGGTCGACCCCCAGGCCGCGCAAGGCCGAAAACCAAGGCGCGCGGCTCGACAACGTGTCGTACGCGGTGTCGTAGCTGCGCTGAAAGAACAGAAAGCCGTACCAGTCCGCCGAGAAGGCGCGACCGGGGCGAAAAGCGCTGAGCGCAATGTGCCGGGTGAGCGTTGGAAAGCGATTCGAAACGCCTTGCAGCGCCGCATGCAGGCGCGGCTTGTCAGCCGTCAAAAGCAGCTGGCTGCGCGGCCGGGGCTCCGAGCCGTTCAGTACCGAATCACCAAGGAGCACGTAGCGATCCTCGCAGCCGTAAAGGAACATGCCGTGGCCAGGCGCGTGCTTGGGACTATCGGCGGCGCGCCACAACTCTTCGAGGTAGCTCGCTCCGCGGACGCGCCCGCGGCTCAGTACTTCTACCTGCACCGACTGCTCAGGCGGAATCGCGCGCAGGCGCAGCTCGATGTCGGTGATGACGCCGAGCGCTCCGAACGTGCCTGGCACGAACTCGAAGAGCGCGCGCTCGAGCGAGCTACCTGCTGGCGAGCAGCGGTAGCTTTGCCCGTTGGGCGCGAGCAACGTGAACGCTCGCACGCTGTCCGCGAAGAAACCGGCCATGTTGTGAGTGCAGCTGGCCAGCGCGCCGCCCACGCTGATGCCGTCGCTCGTCGGCGGATTTTCGGGCCGATAGCCCGGAAATTCGCGCAGCATTTGTCGAAACGTGACCCCGGCGGCGACGCTCACCCAAATCGCTCCGTCGTCTTCGGCGCCCTCGACCAAGCGCGTCGCGCGCCCAAGTCCGGTCACGTCGCAAGCCTCCGCGCCTTCCGCACACAAGAAATGCCCGCCGAACGACTTCTGCGCGCCCACCAAGGTCAACCGGCGCCCCACTTCCGCTGTCTGCCGGTACAGCTCGAGCACATCGCCTTCCGACTTTGGGAACCAGCAGCGCGACCGCGCTTCGTCGAGGCCTCCCTTGGCCAGAAACTCGGTCGCCTCGCTGTGCATCTGCGCGGGACCTTAGCGGCGGTCAGGCGTCAGAGCAAAGCGCGTCCGGACACCAAAACCTTCAGGCGGGGCGGCGGCGCAGCAACAGCACCCCAATCAGCAGCAATCCCGCGGCACCGCCGAGATTGTTGCTCGAGCCCGCTCGTCCCACGCTGCAGCTCGAGTCATCCTTCGCAGCGTTGCCAGTGGAGGTGCTGCCAGCGCTGGTGCTACCCGCGGTCGACGAGGTTGCGCCGCCGCTGTTTGCGCCGCCCGAGACGGCGGCTCCGCCAACGCTCGCGTTGCCGCTCGTACCGACGTTGGACGTGCCACCGCCACCTGCAGCGCCGCCAGTGATCGGCTCGCCGGATGAGCTGCCTGCCATCGGCGGCGTACCAGCGGTTCCATTGGCGGTTCCGCCGGCGGCAGCGCCAGCAGCTGCCGCGCCAGCCGCGCCCGAGCCGCCGCCCGCACCCGATCCGCCTGGGCTGCCGTCGTTCTTGACCGCGTGCAGGAAGCAAGCCGCGCAGCTTTGTTGCGTCGAACGCCGACTGGCCTGGTTCTGCTCCACGACCGTGACCTTGCCGCCCGCCATGTCCACCGTGTCCACGACCGCTACGTGACCGGTGGTCGCGTCGGCCCCGCAGCTCCCCGGCGCGAACACGATCAAGTCACCGTGGGTCGGCGTCGGCGCGATGGTGAGCGTGCTCGGCAAGGTGCCTTCGCACCACTCGCCCGCGTTGCCGTGCTGGTAATCGATGCCCCAGCGAAACATGAAGTAGCGGCGCGCAAACTCCGTGCATTGGTAGCCGCCGCTGCCCTGCGTACGCACCCAGCCCTGCCCCTGCGAGCTCGACGCCGTGTCGATGCCGTTGTTCGACCAAATCGGCCCATTTTCGACGCCCGCGCACTGCGCGTACGCCGGAAAGCCGTCGACCGCGCGCGTCGCGGGTACGGTTTCATCGCAGGCGTTCACCTCCTGGCGCGTGACCCCAAGCTCTTCGGTCTCGCTGGGCGCGTTGCCGCAGGCCAACAACATTGCACCAACGCTCGCCGTGCCGAGAAGCCGTCCAAGGGCTGTCATGCCTCATAGTGGCGCAACACGACCCTTACGGCTCAATCGCCGGGCGATCCGAAATGCCCATCAATCGCCGCGGTGCCGGGCGGCCCCGTTCGCAAGCCGAGAATTACCCAGTATTAGACAAGAGGGTTGGGGGTAGGCCTGTCATGCCGCCCAGCTGGGCGGCAGCCGCTACGAACGAGACTGGGCCTACCCGCAAAGCCCCCCAAAGCCAGCGCCTGCTCCGCACATCATGCAGCCTCACGCTCCCGAACCAACACCACCTTCGAGGTACCGCATCGCTTGGTTGGCGCTAGGGGCGTTCGTTGGTGGCACGGGTGCGTGGATTTTTTGGGGGCTGCTCACGCCAGGCGACTTCTTTGGCAACGGCAGTAGCTTCATCTTCCCTACCGTCGGAGTGAGCAGCCTGCTCGGCGCCTTCAGCGGCTGGACCGCGCACCCGCGACGGCGCATCGCCTTCGCGCTCGCGGCGCTGCTGTGCGTCGCGTTCTGGAGCCTGGCGCCCGACGGCTGGTGGGCGAAGGCGCCACCTAGGCGACACGCGCTAAAAGTGCACGCCGAGCCCAAGCTGAGCATTGGCGTTGAAGAGGCGTGATTCGAAGAGCTTGCTGCCGTCGGCGCGCTCGGCGCTGAACGTGCTCATCCACATCTCGCCACCCGCCGAGGCGTTCAGGTGAAAGTGCTGCCCCAGGTTGTAGCGTGCGTCGAACGTGAGTCCTGCGGTGCCAAGGCCCACCAGTTTGTCTTGGTGGTAGTCGCTTGCCGCTTCCTTGGTCTCGAGATTGACTAGGCCAACGGTGAAGCCCGCGCAAAGCAGCGCGACGAAGCCTTGGGTATCGTGTGTGAGCGCTGAACATGAGTGCACCCCGCCCTTGAAGCCGTGAATCTTCGTCGAGTAGCTGCCGGTCTGGCGCTCGACCCCACCGAAGTAGCTCCAACCGACGTTCAGGACGTGGCCGATGAGAAAGCTGCTGTGGTCGGGCGTGGTGATGAAGTTGGTGCGCGAGATCATCAAGTCGACGCGAGGCAGCACGACGCCCGGAATGGCACCGAAGATTGCGCCGCCGGAGAGAGTGAGGGTGATTACGCGCTTCACTTGCAGGGGCCCAGCCGTGACCGGTACCTGCTCGTTGCCCCAAAGGCCCACGGTGCGCAGCCGGGTTTCGCTCGGCGGCGGCGGGACGACGGCAGGCGCGGGCCTCGGGGCTAGCGGCGCGCTCGGGGCGACGGGCGCAGCCGGCTCGGACGTAGCGACGGGCGGCGTCGCAGCCGGCTCCGTGGAGTCGCCGCCGCGCAGTGCGATGGCGGCCACTACCGCCAAAGCTTCCGCGACCTCCGCGCAGCTGGGGGCGTGGAGCTGGCGCTGGTCGGAGGCCATGTCGTCCAGGCGCAGCTCCAGGGAGCCGACATGCTCGCTGGCTTCGCGGCGCAGCTTGACAATCATGGCGTTTGCCTTGGTTTTCGGGCCCGGATGCGCAAAGTCGCCGCCGCGATTGGTCACGAAGGCCACGAACTCGGTCTGCGTGGGACACCCCGTCGGTGCCGTGTATTCGAGCTGCACGGGAATCATGACGAGGTAATGGAGCGCTGTCGGGCGGACGATCACGAAAAGCGGTTTCGAAAGCGCGCGTCGCTTTTCGTGATCGCGAGGGCGCCTACTCACTATAAACAGCCGTGGTCTCGGATTCCATCCTCGGAACCCGTTTGGGCGTAGCGGCCTCGACCACGGCTGCGCTCGACGAGCCGACGGTCACTCAGCCGGCGCGCGACGTGCGCGGCTTGTTCCAGACCCACTACGCCGCCGTGTGGCGGCTGCTCCGGCGCTTTGGCGTGCCGGTCGCGCAGCTGGATGACGCTGCCCAAGAAGTGTTTTGGGTTGCGGCCCGACGCTTTGCGGACATCGAAGCGGGGCGCGAGAAGGCGTTCTTGTACGGCGTCGCGCTGCGCGTGGCTTCGAACGAGCTGCGGCGCTCGCACTTGAACGCCGAGCTGACGCGAC
Organism: Polyangiaceae bacterium; assembly: GCA_036261775.1. Taxonomy (GTDB): domain Bacteria; phylum Myxococcota_A; class Polyangia; order Polyangiales; family Polyangiaceae; genus PMG-095. Next base: position 12,811 of record DATAKF010000134.1, read on the forward strand.
CGCTCGGGGACTTGGAGCTGGTCCTTGCCGACTTGGCGCCGTCGCCCGAGGAATCGCTGGAGCAGCGCCGTGCCCTGCTGCTGCTCGACGCCGCGCTTCGCCAGCTGCCGCTGGAGCTGCGCAGCGTGCTGGTGCTCTTCGAGCTGGAGGGCCTGGAGGTCGGCAAAATCGCCGAGATTGAGGGCATTCCGCTCGGAACCGCGAGCTCGCGGCTGCGCCGTGCGCGCGAGGAATTTTCGGCCATTGCCAAGCGCTTGCGCGCGGGGCTGAGCCACGAGCGAGGCCACCGATGAGCCGCGAGACCGTGCTGGGCGAGGACGACTTCGACTTCGAGCAGTTGCTGCTCGGGGCGGGTCGCACCGAAACCTTGTCGCCCGAGCAAACCGAAGCGGCCTTGCTGCGCTTTGCCGCAGGGGTGGCCGCGCTGCAGGGCGCAGCCGTCGCGGGTGCAGCCGTTGGGGCGACCGCGGCGACTGCGGTAGCCAGGCCGTGGGCCCGTCTGTTCGTGACCACCAAATGGCTGGCGCTCGGCTTCGTTGCCGGCGGCATCACCACGTTTGCTTGGCTGCGGCAAACAGCGCCGGTGCCGACCGCGCCGTCGGCGGCGAGCGCGCCAATCACGACCGCAGCAACGGCGGTAGCGCCGCCGGTACAACCCGTAGCAGCGTCGTCAGCGGAGCCGAAACCCGTCGGGGCCGCATCGCTCGCGACGGAGCCTACGCCGCGCTCGGGGCGCGCCGCCAACACGGCTCCGCGAGTCACCGTTAAGTCGGCTCCAGATCTGGCCGCCGAGGTGATGGCGCTAGACAGCATTCGCACCGCGCTTTCGATTGGGGCGCTGCGCGACGCCGAGCAGCGCGTCGCGGATTACCGCCGCAAGTTCGCGCAAGGCTCGCTGCGCAGCGAAGCCGAGGTGCTAGCTATCGAGGTGCTGGTCGCCCAAGGTCGCACGCAAGCCGCTGCAGCTGCCGCCGAGCGTTTCATCAGCCAGCACCCGCGCGACCCGCAGGTCGCTCGGGTGCGCGCGCTGGTGGAGTGATGGGCTCGCCCCGCTGACTGCCCGAATGTCTCGCACAACGGACACTCTGGACTATGGTGCCATGGCATGTCGAAGGCGAAGACGAAACCTCGAACCAAAGAGCCGTCCAAAGGCGTCACCCGGCCGACGGTCAAAGACGTCGAGGGAGACGAGCTCGGTGCCGCCGAGATGGCACGCCGCGTGGCCGAGGTACTGAAGAAGCTACGCGCTGACCGCCGCCTTTCCTTGGACGAGCTCGCGTCTCGCAGCGGCGTCAGCCGCGCAGCGCTCTCACAGATCGAAGGCGCTCGCACGAACCCGACCTTGGCAGTCCTCTGGAAGATTGCCGTCGGTCTCGACGTGCCGTTCCACGACCTGCTCGGCTCGCACGATGGCCAGCCCGTGCGCGTGCTACGCGCGAGTGGCACGGCGCCTCTGAAGAGCGGCGATGGCCGAATGGAGAGTCGATTGCTGTCGCCTGGCGGCGCCAGCAGCGACGTCGAGGTCTATGAGCTCCGTTTCCTCCCCAAAGCAGTGCACAAGAGCGATCCCCACGGCAAGGGCACCACCGAGACCCTGGTCGTACTCACGGGCGCGCTACGCCTGGTCGTCGATGGCTCCGAGTACGAGCTGGGGACGGGTGACTCGGTGTTCTTTCCGGCTGACGTGCCGCACGCCTACGAAAACCGCACCGCGCGTGAGATTCGCTGTTTGAACGTCATCCGCTACGCGCGCGGCGGATGACAAAGACGGCCCAGGGCGTACGAGAGCTTCGGGCCTCTGCGCTGCGCAGGCGGGCCCTCGCTTTCAGGCCGGCAAGCAGGCTCGCGCCGACGCGGCAAAAAGCCTAAGCGAGCTCCGCCAAGATCTGCGCGGCGCGAACGACCTCGGCGGCGCCGATGTCGAGGTGTGTGACAGCGCGCAACGTGCGGGGACCGGTGGTATTCAGGAAGACGCCGCGCTCTGCCGCCTGGCGCGTAAGCTCGCTGGCAGCAACGCGCGTGACCGCGAACTGCACGATGTTGGTGTCGACGACGCTCGGCGCCTCGATCCCGGGAGCGCCGCGCAGTACGTCGGCGAAGGCTCGCGCGGCCGCGTGATCTTCCGCCAGGCGCGGTACGTTGTGCTCGAGCGCGTGCAGCGCCGCCGCAGCCAGCACGCCGGCTTGGCGCATGCCGCCGCCGAGCATCTTGCGAAAGCGGTGCGCCGCCTTGACGTGGTCGCGCGACCCAACGAACGCCGAGCCTACGGGCGCCCCGAGCCCCTTGGAGAAGCAGACGCTGGCAGTCTCGAAGGGCGCGGCCAGCTCGGCGGGCGTAACGCCCAACGCCACACTAGCGTTCCAAATCCGCGCGCCGTCCAAGTGCGCGGCAAGGCCGCGAGCGTGGGCTTCGCGCACGATGTCGAGCACGTTTGCCTGCGGAAAGATGCGGCCGCCAGCGCGATTGTGCGTGTTTTCAATCACCACCAAGCTGGTGCGCGGGAAGTGGTCGGGCTCGGGCTTGATGGCTTCCACCAGCTCCTCAGTCGTGAACAAGCCGCCTCTGCCCGCGACCGCGAACTGAACGCCGGCCCAAGCTGCGCCCGCGCCTGACTCGTACCACGCGCAATGCGAGCCTTCGCCGATGATGACTTCGTCACCTGGACGGGTATGCACGAGCAAACCGAGCTGATTGCCCATGGTACCGGAGGGCACGAACAGCGCGCTCTCTTTGCCGAGCAGCGCTGCCACCCGCTCTTCCAAGCGCCGTACGGTTGGATCTTCGCCGTACACGTCGTCGCCCACCTCGGCCTCGGCCATGGCCTTACGCATCGCCGTCGTGGGCTTGGTCAAGGTGTCCGAGCGGAGATCGAAGCGCGTAGTCATGTTCGTCCTTTCGTAACGCCGCCGCGGGTCTCAATCAATCAGATTGGATATGTCTCGCCGCGACACAGCGGCTCTTCCGCGGGCTCCGGAGACCCGAGCGAACGCTATCGACCCGCCCCGTACGTCCCGCGCAGTGGACAACATGACCTTCGGCGTTGCCCTCGCCAACCTGAGTCAGCGTTGGACGAGCCGCCCCAATTCGTGAGCGCCGCCGCTAGTGGGCCGCAGAGCAGCCAAGCGGTCGTGACCAGCAACACCAACGTGGGCAGCGCTTTTCAACAGCGCCGTCGCCGAGCGCTCGCAGGCAATCGTATCGAGTTGTTGCAAGCATCGTAACAGTTGATGCAGGCATCGCAGCGTATCGCGTGGCCGCGCGCGCAAGAACGCCACACTTAAATACGCATCGTGTTTCGTAGGAGCTTGGAACACGTGACGCTCGCGTGCGGTGCTCGCAAAGCCAGGCCGAACGGCAGGCATTGTCGCAGCATCAACATCCCAACTTCGACTCGTGACTTAAACCCGCGGAGTGAGCGGCGTTCGCGTGAACACGAGCGCGTCGCTTCGAAACTCGACACCCTAAACACTCCTTAGGGTAATGTCGCTTCCGTGTGTCCGGTCATGATGGCAAGCGCATGGCACTCGCGATGAATCCCGGTGCAGGTGGTGCGCCGGTGCGCGCAGACGTGCTCGTGCTGTTGCGCGAGAAGCGCTACGAAGAAGCGCTCGCGCGGCTGTATCAAGCGCGCGCAGAGAATCCCGATAGCGTGGAGCTGCAAAAGAGCCTCGATCAGGTCAAAGAGTTCCTGATCGGCGCCTACGCCAAGCGCCTGGGCGGGCTGGATCAGGTTCCGGTACCGGTTCCAGCGACGTCCGGCCGCTCGCCGGACGTCATCTTGTTGTCTCGCTACATCGACGGCGCCTCCAGCTACGGCGACATCGCGGAGATGTGCCCGCTCGGCCGACTACGCACGCTGCAAGTGTTGATCGAGATCTACTCACCTCGAGCCGTGCCGGGCGGCTCGGCGACGCCCCACTCCGAGCGCCGCCCCGTCGACACCTCGAGCGCCCTGCCCGAGCCGCTAACCCTGATCGGCCCTTCGACGACCGAGGAGCCGGCTCCGGAGACGGCGCGCAGCGCGTCTTCCGTGCCGCCAGCCGAGCCGGACGACCCGAGCGAGCGTGCGTACCGTGAGGCGTTCGCGCGCGGCACCGCCGCCTTCATTCAACGACGCTTCGCCGACGCGGTCGACGCCTTCCAGGCATGCGCAGCGCTCCGCCCCGGAGACGCCGGCGCCGAGGTGATGCTACGCCGCGCCCGTCGGGATCTCGAAAGCCTTTAGTGAATGAGCCTCGTCGTGGTCGCCGACCCGGACTTTCGCGAACGGATGCGCTGCATCCGTATCGTCGCCGATCAAACGCCCGCCAGCGCGCTCGGAGCAGCGTCGTGGACCGAGCTCACGCACGTGCTCGACGACGTACCAAGCGTTGGGCTCGTTTTTTACGCGCCTTCACTGGCTGGCGTGCCGGACGACGCGCTCAGCCAGCTCTTGGCGCGCACCAAGCGCGTCGTGCTCACTTTGAACGAAGGCGAGGCGCCGGCCGCGGCGAACGGCTTGCCGCGCACCACGCGCCCCATCGCGGAAGAGTCGCTGGTCATGATGGCCCGCACGCTGGTCGCGCCGTCCGCACCGCCGCACGCCAGCTTCGCCCCCGTCGATTTCTTGCAGATGGTCTGCATGTCGGGCGGCTCGCACGTGCTGGTGTTGACGCAAGACGGCACGGACGTCGGCGTGATCGAAGTGCAGAGCGGCGAAGTCTGGACGGCGTTCGACGGCCTGGGTGTGGGCGAGGACGCCTTCGCCCGCCTGATTCGGCCCGAGATGCGCGCGCGAGTCAGCGCCGCCACTGGATCGCGCAAGGAGCGCACCATCAAGAAGGGCCTGCACGAGCTGGTGCTGGAGTCGCTGCGTCGCATCGACGAAGGCCAAGTCGCGACGCCAGCTCGGCTCTCGCCGGCGCAGATCGAGGCCACGCTTTCGACGCCCGAACAACTGGCGGAGCGAGTTCGACAACTGAATGAAGAGGCTCGACGCCTGCTGATGGCACAGAGCTACGACGAGGCAGCGCGCGTGCTGACCTGGCTTTCGGAGCTCGACACGAGCTCACACGTCGCACGCGCCAATTTGGAGCAGTTACGCAGACTGGGTTTTACGAGATGACGCTATCCATTGCATTTGCCAGCCTGAAGGGCGGGGTCGGCAAGACGACTACCGCCCTCAATTGCGCGTTCGCCTTCGCTCAGCGAGGCTCCCGCACCCTGCTCGTGGACACCGACCCGCAAGGTGCCATTGGCCTTTCGCTCGACGGCGTGGGCGACCGCGCAGGTCTCGCCGCCAACCTGACTCGCAGCGAGGCGCCGCTGAACGGGCTGGTGAAAACGCGCCTGCCAGAGCTGCAAATCTTGCCCATGGGCGCGGTACCTGCTCTGGACGTCGACGGGCTGTCCCAAGCCGCGCGCGACCACGACACGCTGCGCCGCATCGTGGACCAGAGTCAGACCGAGTACGACGTCGTGCTGTTCGACACGCCGGCGGGGCTCGGTGGCATGACGCGCCTGGCGCTCGAAGCCGTGGACAGCGTCGTGGCGGTGGCGCAGTGTGAACCGCTCGCGCTCCGAGCGCTGCCGCGCTTGCTCGAGCTGCTCGCGCAACTCCGCGAAGCCGGCGGCGACTGCTCGCTGCTCGGCGTCGTCGGCAACATGAGCTCCTTCCGTGATGCGGTGGTGCTGGCATCGCTCGAGGAGCTGTGGGGCCTGTACCGTGACCAGGTCTTCGACACGGCCATCCCGCGCGACGGCACGTTCTTGCAAGCCAGCCGCGTGGGCGTTCCACTCGGCCTGCTGAGCCGGCGCCCACCCGGCGTAGCAGCCGTATTCGACAGCTTGGTGGCTGAAATCGAAACGCGCCTTGGCATCGCGAAAGGAGCCGACGATGACGGACCGATCCGTCTCGTGGACTGACGCGGAGAGCATCGCGCGGCTTTTGGCGCGCGCCACGCTTCCCCGCCGCCCCACCCCGCTAGCGAGCCGCAGTAGCCTCGCCGCTCGCGCGCGCTCGGCTCCCCTACCAGCGCGTTCGGCAGAGCCTGCCCCGCGCCCATCGACGCCGGCACCAGCACCGGTACCAGCGCCCGCGGCTGCGCCAGCGCCGCCCGTCGTGGTCGCGGTGCCCAAGCTCGAGCACACCTCGGACAACCCCTCCGACCGCCTCGACGCTCTCTTGGCGTGGACGCTGGACCACCAGCGCTGCACGGGCGCCTTCATCGCCGACTACAACGGGCTCACGCTCGCTGCCCACGGCGTCTCCGAAGCGCACGTCGCGCTCGTTGGGCCGCTACTCTCCGCGTTGGTAGCGGTGCGCAGCATTCCGGGCATCGACGCCACCGCGGGCGCTCTCTGGCTCGGCGTCAACATGATGTCGTGGGTCGAAGCGCCGACCGAGCGAGGCGGCTTTTGCCTCGGCACCGTGGGGCCCGAAGCGCTGTCGACCGAAGCGCTCGAGCAACTCAAGCAAGCGCTCCAAGCCACCGTCCGTGACATCTAGTTCACCCAGCTCTTACCTGCCTTACTTTGGAAATGACCATGATTGACACCAAGCTTCTCGATCTCGCCGTTCAAGACTTGCGCAACGTGCTGCGCGACGGGCTCATCGCCACCGACATTTGGGATCGCACCGACGGTCTGTCGCTGGCCGGCTTCAACCAGCAGCCCGTAGCGGTCGCGCTCTTTACACGCATCACCGCCGAGCTCGAGAGCTCGATGGCGGACTCCAACTTTCCCCCGCTCGGCCGCTATTACCTGATCGATCTGGAGGGCAATCACACGGCGGCCGTGCTCAACCACGGGACGCTGCTCCAGGGCATGTTGGTCGACAACAAGCGCGCCAATCTGGGCATCCTGATCTCGGTCGCGATCCCGCGGATGATCGAGACGGTCGCCAAGGCTCGCGGGCGCTGAGCCGCACGAGCCTCGACGACACGCCGTTTTCTCAGCCCACTCGAGTCGTGTAGCCGCTGGGTAGCTCGGAAGGAGGGCGATCGATCACGTCATCGCGGTCAGTTCCCGCGTCTTCGATGAACGTGATGGTCGCCGCTTCGTCGATGACCAGCTTGGGGTACGTGGGACCAGCGTCGCGATACGCCCGCATGCGATCTAGATGCTGGTTCTGGTAGCAGATGGTTTTGGTCGGCTCGTCGGCGATCCACTTGGGAAAGAAGATGGTGCCGTAGAGCTTTCGTCGCCTGAGATTGATGGCGATGCTGACGGTCGTGCCCGTCGGCTCATCCCAAGAGATTTTGTACACGTCGTCACCAATGTCGACGATGTGCGCGTCCTGATCCGTCACCCAACGCCCGCCCACGATCCCACTGTGAATGCGGTAGCTGAAGCTGGTCGCGTTCTTTACGTAGATCTCGTACTGCCAACCGTTGTCGTAGGTGTAGATCAGGTGCTTGCCTAGCAAGCCTGTCAGGTCCTTGGAGGTGCTCATGTTCTGCTCACTTCTGCGATGCTGCAGCCGGCCCTTCGAGCGGCGGCTCTACGGGTAGCTCGACTGGGCGGGCTTTGAGGAACACCGAAGAGGTGTGCCGCGTCGAATGCTCGGAGTCGCCAACCCGAGCCTCGCCCTCTCCGGAGAAGACGTGCTCCAGGGCACCCACGGTCGCCACTAGGTCGGCGTGCACGAGCCGATCTTCCCGCAGGTAGGGCACGGTTCGGCGGTACTGCTCGACGGCCGCCCGGCTCTTTCCGCTCGCCTTGTCCAGCCCGCGCAGCTCGAGCGCCTGCGACGCCGCCATCAGCAAGATGCCGGTGAGCTGCTGCAGGTGCTCGACGGACGCGCGCAGGTCGAACGCTGCGTGGGTGCCTAGGCTGTTCACGTCCTGATTGTCGCCCTCGGTCGGCAGCACGAACGAGGCGTGCGACTGGGCCAGCTTGCGGCACTGCACCGTGAGCGACGCCGCCAGGATCTGAATCGGACGGAACCCGCTGTAGTTCGTCGGATCCTCGATCAAGTTCACCGGCAAGCCGCGGTTCTTGCGCGGGTGCACCAGATTGGCGACCAGCGCGTGAACCCAGGTGGCCGCCTGGGCGATGTCGGCGCGCAGCATGTCGCAGGCAGAGCTCACGTAGTAGCCCATGAAGTTGGCCGTGTGATAAACCTGCTGGTGCTCGGGCACGACGATGGGGTTGTCGTTGACCGAGTTCATTTCCGACTCGATCCAGTGGCGAGCGCGCGCCAAATTCTCGTGAAAGACGCCAAAACCCTGCGCCACCGAGCGCAGCGAATAGTAGTCCTGCACGCCAATCTCGGCGGTGCCTTCGGAGCGCGCGCGCTTCAGATCGCGAATCAGCTGGCTGCCGCCCCACGAGGAACGAATGCGCTCGGCTACGAACAGCTCTCCGGAGTGCCCTTTGAGCTGGTGAACGATGGGGTGATAGCCGTCTTCGATGACGAGCAGCGACTCGAGCGCCATCGCGATCACCGACAACAGAGAATCGAAGAGCTTCGACAGGTCGTGGAGCGCGAGCCCCGCGATGCTGCTCATGAACGACGTACCGTTGATGAGCGCCAACCCTTCCCTGCCCTGAATCTGCAGCGGCGCGATGCCGAGCTGCTGCAGTAGGGTGCGAACCGGTAGCGCGCCACCGTCGTAACGCACCTGCACGTCTTCACCAACGACGGCTGCCGCGATGGTGGAGAGCGGCACGAGGTCGCCGCTTGCGCCAATCGAACCATAGCGGAAACAATCCGGCGTAATGCCGCGGTTCAGAAACTCGAAGTAGGCGTCCACCACCTCGGGCCGCACGCCTGAATAGCCGCGCGAAAGGCAACGCGCGCGTAGCAGCATGGCGCCGCGCACCACGTCGGTCGGCGCGAGCTCGCCCATGCCGCAGTTGTGCGATTTAATCAGGCTATTTTGCCGATTTTTGAGCGAATTTTGGTAACGCTCGCCCTCGTAGTCATCGAGGTGCCGGTCGAGCAGCACTACCTGATCGCCAAACTGCGTGTTCAGGCCATAGATGGGCACGCGGCTGTCCACCTGGCTCGAGAAGAACGCCTGGCTCGCGCGCATGCTGGCGCGGCTGTCGTGATCGAGCGTGACCGTTGCTTGATGACGTGCGACCGCCACCAATGACTCGACGTCGACCTGTCGCGAGCCCCCAACCACGATCTGGTGCCTCAAGACATCATTCATAGATTTTGTTCCGTCCCTAAAGCTGATTGTTTCAGCGCGCACCCCCGCCCTGGCGCTGCGCGTCTTGCACGTGACCTACCGAATCCCCACCCCTGCCCAGCCCGCTCATCTGGCTAGGCACACGCTCTGCGAATTTGTACGCCTTACGCTCTTAACACCGCGCGCCAACGACTGTCCACCCTCCGGAGTGATTCGTCGCTCCACTCTTTAGTTTGGCTCTTTGGTTTGGCATCGCGTGTGACATAGCCGCACGGGACATAGTGCCGCACCAATGCTCTCGCGTTGGCTCGTCCGGCGTTAGACCGACCTTGCGCGGAGCGCTGCAGCGTCTGCTCGAACGGCGTAAATAGCGTTTGAGTAGTGCCGGTCGACAGCGGCGCAGTCTTACACACGAGGTCGTTGCAACGGCGCGTGCAACGTAGACGCGAGCCTTGATGCGGCCGGCTAGCAGGTGTGGGCGGTCCGTGTCGGATGGCGTGGTTGGGAATCTCGACTTCTGTGCTTGCGTAGGGCCAGCAGCCTGACAGTCAGCCGGACAGTCCTCCATCACACAAGACAACGTGCCAGCGCTCGGAGCTCGCCCCGAACGCGCTGACCTCATCTGCAGCGAGCGCAGCTCGCGCGACCGTCGCGAAGTCTTGCGCAGCATCACCCGCTGACACAATCGTCACGATTCGAGCACACGAGTGACGCGCCCGAGCGACGTCTCCTCATGAGGGGGATAACGCTTGGGGCATCTCGCCTCTGACAATCCTCGCAAACGTAACATCGGAGCTGGTGTGGCTTGTTATAAGCCCACTCGATGTCGACCTCGACCTTCGCTGCTTGCGTGGACGACGGGAGATTTGCGCCTGAGGAGCCCAAGACCGCCCCTGCGTCGGGGGTGCTCACCAAGCCGAGCGGCTTCTGGACGGGTCGCCATCGCGCGGCCTCCGAGCCGCCGCGAGCGCGTCTTGCACGTAAGCCGACGGTCACGGAGGCCCGCGCTCCGCGCAAAGCCGCGGTGGTCTCACAGGCCATGCGTCAGGTGTTCGAGCTGCTGCAGCCGCTGGCCAAAGCCGACGTCAGCGTGACGCTGATTGGTGAGACCGGCACGGGTAAGGACGTCCTGGCACGCATCGTTCATCAACAGAGCCCGAGAGCCGAGGGGCCTTTCGTGGTGTTCGACTGCGGCGCCGTCGCGGCAAACCTGGCCGAGAGCGAGCTGCTCGGGCACGAGCGCGGAGCCTTCACGGGCGCCCTTGCGACCCACGAAGGCGCTTTCGAGCGTGCCGATGGCGGCACGCTGTTCCTCGACGAAATCGGCGAGCTGCCCCTCGATCTGCAGACGCGCTTGCTGCGAGTCTTGGGCAATCGCTCGGTGCGGCGGGTTGGGGGCACGGTCGACAAGCCGGTCGACGTGCGCATCGTGGCCGCCACCAACCGTGACCTGCAAGCCGAGGTTGCTGCTGGTCGCTTCCGTCAGGATCTCTACTTTCGGCTCGCCGCCGCCGTCATTCAAGTGCCGGCCTTGCGTGACCGCCCCGAAGACATGCCCATGTTGGTCGGGCGCCTACTGGAGGACCTGGGCCACCGCGAGGTCGACGTCACGCCCGCCGCGCTCGCGCTGCTGTGCAGCCGCAGCTGGCCGGGCAACGTGCGCGAGCTGAAGAACACGCTGGCTTGTGCGGTCGCGTTCCTGGACGGCCAAACGCTCGAGCCCCGCCACCTGGGGCTGCCCTCCGCGGCCGACACCAAACCTGCGCTCGATCACCTGCCGCTCGGTGGTCTGCGCCTCGACGCCATCGAGCGCGTCGCCATTCAGCAGACGTTGCGTCAAACCGGCGGCAACAAAGTCCGCGCGGCTCAGCTACTCGGCATTGCGCCTTCGACCCTCTACGAAAAACTCAAGAAGGGCCAGCGTGGAAGCACGAGCGACGCGTACGACGCCGTGTGAAAAGGCCTGATTCGCGCTCGAGCTGACCGATGAGTGAGACGCTCTCCACGCGCCGTCGGCGGCGCTCCAAGCGCTGGCCGGCGTTCGCCATTTCCTGGCTCGTATCCATCACTCCGTTCGCCAGCGCGCTAGCGCAAGACGACGACGGCGGCGAAAACGCGGCGGCGGGCGAAGACGCGCCCGGGCCCGCAGAGAAGCCCGCCAAAGGCCCCGCGCCAGCCGAGCCGAGCGCTGCGGAAGACGCCGAGCTAGCGGCGGCCGACGAAGCCGCCATGGAGGAGGGCGCCGGCGACGAGGAGCTCAGGCGCGCGCCGCCCCAGGGCAAGGGCGTGGTTTGGGGCACCGTCAAAGACACCAAGTTCGATGAAGGCGTGATCGACGCGCAGGTGCAGGTGGTCGGCCGCAAAGAGAAGACCTTTGCCAACATCGACGGCGGCTACCGGCTCGAGCTACCGCCGGGTAAATACAGCATCCGCGTCACCTTCGAGCTGTACCAGCCTGCCCGCGTCCAAGACATCGAGGTCAAAAAGGGCGAGGTCACTCGCATCGACTTCAAGCTGGTGCCGGACGAAACCTCGGTCGAAGAGGTCGTGATCGAGGACGAAGCGGACCTGGCCTCGACAGAGGGACAGGCGCTCGGACGCAAGCGTTCGGCGGTGGTCGGGGACGGCGTGGGCCGCGCCGAAATTGCGCGCACACCGGATCGCAACGCTGCCGAAGCTGCGCAGCGCGTGGTGGGCGCGACCATCGTCGGCAACCGTTTCGTGTTCGTGCGCGGCCTGGGCGAACGCTACACCAACGCGCTCTTGAACGGAGCGCCCCTGCCCAGCACCGAGCCCGATCGCAACAGCGTTCCGCTCGATCTCTTCCCCTCGCTCGTGCTCGACGGCCTGACCATCGTCAAGCAGTTCACGCCCGACATGCCGGCCGATTTTGCGGGCGGCTCCGTGCGCATCACCACGCGCGAGTTCCCCAAACAGCCGCTGTTTCAGATCTCCACCTACGGCGCCTTCAACACCGCAAGCTCCCTCCGCTCGATCCCCACCTACTACGGTAGCTCACGCGAATGGCTCGGCTACGACGGCGGCCGGCGCTCGTTCCCAGCGGGCATTCCGAACCGCAAGCTCGACGCTTCCGGCGCGACGGAGGAAGAGCGCATTGCTTACGGGCACAAGCTCAACAGCGCGATGGGCACGCAAAGCAAGATCGCGCCACCGAATTGGGGCATTAGCGTCGTTGCTGGCAACGCTTACAAGCTTGGCGCGAACACCAAACTGGGCGCCATGCTGGCGCTCACGTACAGTCGCTCGTATCAGCTGCGCGAGTCGACGACCCGCCGCTTCTTCAAGAGCACCTTGCCGGACGGCAGCGCTACGCTGCTGGTCGGGGACGAGTTCGAAGGCCGGCAGAGCATCGAGGGCGTGCGCTGGGGAACGTTCGGCAGCCTGGCGCTCGAGCGCAATCGCAACACGACGCTCAAGCTCGTGGCTTTCCACAGCCAGAGCGCGGACGACCAGACCAGTGAGCTCGAGGGGCGGTTCGAGCGCATCGACGGGCTGTTTCACTCGAGCCACTTGGAGTACGTCAGCCGCGGCTTGAACTTCGCCCAGCTGGGCGGCGAGCACCGCTATCCCGAGCACAAGGGCCTGGAAATTTCCTGGCGCGGCTCGTTAGCCGTCGCTGACCGCGATCAGCCGGACACCCGCGATCTCCGCTATCAACGCACCGAAAGAGCTGGCGTCGAAGGCTGGGCGTTCGTGCCGGATTCGAGCGGGCAGCACGCGTTCCTGAAGCAGTCCGATACGACCCGCACGTTGGCGCTCGACGTGATGCAGCCCTTAATCCAAGCGGAAGAGCACCGCACCAGCCTCAAGGCTGGCGCCATGGTCACCTCGCGTGACCGCGAGTTTCGGGCGCGCCGCTTTCAGCTCGAGCCGGCCCGCGACACTGGCGCCATCTACGACACGCTTTCGTTCTGCCCAGGCCGGAGCTGGGATCCGAACTGCCCCAACCGGCTATTCCGGCGCGAAGCCGTGCGCGCGGACGGGCTGCTCCTGGACGAGTGGACGCTGAACTTCGACCAGTACGAGACGGGTCTCGACGTCTATGCCCTGTACGGCATGCTCGACACCAAGCCGTTCAAGAACTTTCGCGCCATCGGGGGCGTGCGCACGGAGATCACCTATCAGGCCTTCTCGGGCTTCGATCCGTTCGACCGCGTCGGCACTGCGCAAAGCTCACACATCTATCAGACTGATTTTCTGCCGGCGTTGTCGCTGATTTACGCGCTGGGCACCAAGAGCAACGCTCGCCTTGGCCTGAGTCAGACGCTGGCGCGGCCGCAGCTGCGCGAGCTGTCGCCTGCGCTCTCCACCAGCTACAGCGGCGACCTGTCCGTTCAGGGCAACCCGGATCTGGTGCTCACCAAGATCACCAACCTTGACCTGCGATACGAATACTTCCCGTCGCTCAAGGAAGTGTTGGCGCTCAGCCTGTTCTACAAGCAGTTCAAGAATCCGATCGAGGAAATCATCGGCGGCACGGGCCTTCTGAACTTTGCCAACGCGCCCAACGCCAACCTGTTCGGCGCTGAAATCGAAGGGCGCAAGACACTCGACGTGTTGGCCGAGTCGCTCAAAGACTTTACGCTGATCGCCAACCTGACGGTGGTCAAGTCCGAGGTCGACCTCGGTGCGCGCCGCGCCAACGCGACCGAGGCCAAGCGTCCGCTTTCGTACCAATCGCCGTACGTCGTCAACCTGTCGCTCGACTACGAGAACGAAAAGACGGGCACCGACGCGCGCGTGCTCTACAACGTGTTCGGCCCGCGCATCACCGTCGTGGGCGCCAACGACCTACCCGACACTTACGAGCTACCGCGCCACCAGCTCGACATCACTGCCGCGCAAAAGCTCGGCAAGCGCTTTCAGATCAAAGCACAAGCCCAGAACGTGCTGGCCCAGCCAAGCGTGTTTGCCTACCGCAACCGCGCCGCCTATCGGCTCGTGACCAACGCCGACGGCAGCCAAACCTACCAGTCGCTGGGTCGGTCGCCGGCTATCTCGCGCTACAATCCTGGCGCGGTCTTCACGTTGAGCGCGTCGTACACCTACTGAGCGCAGCCGCGTGTGTCGGCGCTTGGCTGACCCGCCGCAGCGTTACCTGTCGCTCCAGTCGACCCACGAGCCCTTCATCCAGTTGCTGTCGGCGGTGGCGTCTGCAAAAGCGCCCACGTACTTCGCGTTCTCGTCGCCAAAGCCTACTGGCTCTCCACCCGCGACAGGCGTGGCAGGAACTGGCGCGGGCGGGTTCGCCCAACAGTTGCAGAAGCGATCCGGGTCTTCGGAGCTGTTGCCCGTGCCCGCTTCCCAGGAAGCCTGACCCACCTGCCCGAACAGCGGGAGCTGCGCGAACATGCGCGTGTAGCTCAGCTGCACGCTGCCGCCGTCGACCCACACGCCGTAGCGCGAGAAGCCCGTAATGAAGGTGTTCAGCACTTGCACGTTGGGCGTATCGTTGAAGTAAGCGCCGCCATGCTCGAACGTGTCTTTGGCGTTGGGGCCTTGGCCACACAAGGTAGCGTTGGCAACCTGCATCTTCGTGAGCATATTCTTGACGCCGTTGCCCTGGGTGATCTCGAGCCCACGCGGGTCGGCCTCGGTCGACTTGGTGTACTGGCGACCGAACAAGAATTGGAGCTTCCCGGCGTACCCGTTGTCTCCGTCGAACTCGTCGTCGTCGCAGTTCAAGGCGATGAGGTGGTCGGCGTTCACGGTGCCACCGAACCACTCGAAGCAGTCGTCCGCCGAGTTCGAGACCTCCACGTAGTGAACCTTGGTTCCACTGCCAACGGAGCCAAAGGTGAGGCCGTTGGTCTCGTTGGCCGTCGAAACTTGCCGGCTGGCGTACTCGATGCGCACGTAGGCAAGCTCTCCGCTGCTCTCTTCGTTGAACTCACCGGTGTGGTAGCCGTGGCATTCGCTCTTGGCCAGCCCTTCGATCGGTACACGCACGTTGGCTTGCGCGAGATCGTTCTGCGCGTTGCCCAACAACATGACGCCCCCCCAATCCCCCGCGCTGCGCTGCCCGACCGGTTTGGCGCTGGTGAAGACGATGGGAGCCATGGGCTCGCCCACGGCGACCAATTTGCCGC
>DATAKF010000070.1:0-10391 GCA_036261775.1 Polyangiaceae bacterium
GTTCCGAACCCCGGCTCATTTTTTGCTGCGGCAGACTGCAAAAATTGACGACCCCATCCCCATCGCTCAGTTGGCCAGAGGTTCTAGCGCTCCGTGTTACGTGGCGCGGCGCTGGCCCAGCATTCGACGACGCACGAGGTGTCCGTCTTGCGACTGTGGGGGCTGAGCCGAACGGAGCAGCGACATGAAAGACGAGGTAGGGTCAGCGGCGAGGGGCAGCGGCAAGGCGTTTTGGGAGGCTCAAGCAGCAAACTACGATCGGTCGCTGTCACTGCTCGGGCGACCGATACCCCGCATGCTCGATCTCGTAAAAGAGGCCGTGAGAGGGGCAGGGCGCGTCCTCGAAGTAGCGGCGGGGACGGGGTTGGTCACGATCGCCGTGGCGTCTGAAGTGCAGGAGCTCATCGCCACGGACTACGCCTCCTCGATGGTGAAGCGGTTGCAAAGCCGCTTGAGTGAGATGGGCCTCGCCAACGTCGTAACGCAGGAGGCCGACATTTACGCGCTGAAATTCCCCGACGCTTGCTTTGATGCCGTCGTCGCCGCGAACGTGCTGCATCTCGTACCGCATCTCGATGGGGCTCTCGCCGCGTTACGGCGAGTCCTCAAGCCCGGGGGCCTCCTTATCGCTCCGACCTTCTGCCATGACGAGACGAAGCTCGCCGGGCTGGTCTCGAGAGCGCTCGGCTTAGCAGGTTTTCCCGGGCATCGTCGCTTCACGGCGGCATCGCTGACGGCTGCACTCCGACAGCACCACCTTACCCTTACTCGCGCAGAAACGATCCCCGGCGTCATCCCAATTGGCTATGTTCAGGGAGCATTTTCACGAGCAGCCGCCGGCTCGTCATCTCCACAGATAGTTTTCACTGCGTCGCGCTAGAGCACAGCGCGGAGGCGGGGGACGCCTCCGCGCCGTTTGCTCACGCCGCCGCCAGCGTCGCTTCATAGCCGGCCTCTGACAAGGCCTTCACTAGGCTCTCGACGGCGGTATCTGGGTCGTGCTGGACGAGGACCTCGCCCTGGCGGAGTCGAACGCTCACTTTCGAGACCCCATCGACGTCCTTGAGCGCCACGTCCACGTGGTGAACGCAAGAGCCGCAGCTCATCCCTTCAACCTTCAATAGCGTTTCCTTTTGGGTCATCATTCTCCTTCGAAGGACTTGCCCTTCATCACGAAGACGCTGGCCGCCGTTCCGCATTACAGGCTTTCGAACGATCCCACTGAGCTGTAATGCCCTGGCCGCCGGTGCGTCTGCAGGGTGAAGACGCCCCTCTGGCGCCACAAAAAGGCCAAGTGACCACAACCGACCAAATTTCCCGAGAAACCTCGATCCCCGTCTCTCCAGGCCTCCAGAGCACCGACCTTCCGATTCAGGGCATGACCTGTGCCGCTTGCGTCCGCCGTGTTGAGCGCGCTTTGACAAAAGTGGAAGGCGTCGAGGACGCGGTCGTCAACCTGGTGACCCAGCGAGCCACTGTCCGCTTCGATCCGGATATGACGAGCCAGTCGGCCCTGACCCGAGCGGTGGAGGCCGCTGGGTACGGGGTGCTGCAGGATACGGCCGAGAACACGGCACCCTCATCACGCGCGAGCACCATCGGCGACGGGAAGAGTGCGAGCTCGGGAGAGGCCGAGGACGAACGGCAACTCCGGCGCGACCTTCGGACCGCGGTGCTCTTGACCGTGCCGCTCTTGGTGCTGGCCATGTCGCACGGCCTTATTCCCGGCAGTGACGGCGAGCTCGGGCGGGCCGTGCAGCTGGCGCTTGCGACGCCGGTCGTCTTTGGACCGGGCCGGCGTTTTCTGAACCTTGCGGCAGCGGCGCTACGGCATCGCGCCGCTGACATGAACGTATTGGTGAGTCTCGGCGCACTGGCCGCGTGGACGTATTCGGCGGTGGCAGTCCTGGTGCCGAGCATCTTCCCCCACGCCGACCACGGGATGCGGCCACACCTTTATTTCGAAGCTGCCGCTGCCATCATCACTTTCGTATTGTTCGGCAAGTTGCTCGAGTCACGTGCGCGGCGGCGCCTGTCGGACGCCGTGCGCGGGCTGGTGTCGCTGATTCCCGAGCAGGCGTCGCGCGTGAGCGAGGACGGCTCAGAGCGCCGCGTCGCGGTCAGAGACCTGCAGACCGGCGACCTTGTCCTGGTTCGACCGGGGGAGCGGATCCCTGTGGACGGTGAGGTCGTTTCGGGGCGGTCGGCGGTCGACGAGGCCATGCTGACGGGTGAGAGCCTACCGGTGGACAAGGGACCTGGCAGCCCGGTGTTCGGCGGCACTCTCAACCAGAGCGGCGCCGTTCGGCTGCGCGTCACAAAAACCGGCGCGAGCACTGCGCTTTCGCGCATCGTGCAGGCGGTTGAGCAGGCGCAGGGCTCGCGAGCGCCCATCGCTCGGCTTGCCGACGTCGTCAGCTCCTATTTTGTACCGGTCGTAATAGTCATCGCGGTTGGGGCCCTCATCGCGTGGGTTGCAGTCGACCCGACTGGGGAAGGCATCGCGGTTGCCGTACAACATTTCGTGGCAGTGCTGGTTATCGCGTGCCCCTGCGCGCTCGGCCTCGCCACGCCCGCTGCAGTCGCGGTCGGCACCGGCCGAGGCGCGGAGCTTGGCATCCTGATCAAGGGCGGCGCCACACTCGAAGCGGCTAGCCGCGTCAACTTGGTTCTCTTCGATAAGACCGGGACCCTCACCAGAGGTAAGCCAGAGCTGACCGACCTACGTAACACCTCAGCGCTGACCGACGCCACGCTGCTCTCGCTCATTGCTTCAGTGGAGCAGGATAGCGAGCATCCGGTCGGGCGCGCACTGGCCGCCGGTGCAGTCGCTCGCGGCGCTTCGCTGCAGCCGACCGAAGACTTCCGCAGCGATGCTGGGCACGGCGTCGTGGCCCGCGTCGAAGAGAAGCTCGTGCGCGTTGGCACCGCCGCGTGGATGGCGAAGGCGCAAATCGACACGGCTCTACACGAAGGCGTCGCTGATCAGCTCGCTGCCCTGGGCCGCACACCCTCGTTCGTGGCCGTGGATGGCAAGGTTGCGGCAGTCGTTGCCGTGGCCGACCAACTGGCTCCGGGTGCGAGAGCCACCATCGAGCTCATGCAGCAGTCAGGTATCGAGGTCGCGATGGTCACAGGTGACCGCCGCGGAGCTGCCGAAGCGATAGCCAAGGAGCTCGGCATCACAGAGGTGATCGCCGAGGTACGACCTGAAGAGAAAGCGCGCGTCGTCGCCGAGGCGCGGGGCCGCGGTCGTATCGTTGCAATGGTGGGCGACGGCATCAATGACGCTCCCGCGCTCGCAGGCGCCCACGTCGGTATCGCCATCGGAAGCGGAACGGACATTGCGGTGGCGGCCGCTGATATCGCGCTCTTGCATGGCGGCATCGCGCAGCTGCCCACTGCCCTGCTCCTGGCTCGGCGGACGCTCGGCACCATCCGCCAAAACCTGTTCTGGGCGTTCGTGTACAACGTGGTCGGCATCCCGATTGCCGCTGGCGCGCTCGTTCCCATCACTGGTTGGACGCTTTCCCCGGTGCTCGCGAGCCTGGCGATGTCTTTGTCTAGCGTCTCGGTCCTGCTCAACTCGCTGCGCCTGAAGCGCTTTTCGGATCAGTCATGACAGCCCTAACAGTCAATTCGCAAAAAGCTTCTTTGCCACAGTCGGGACGAGCCCGACGCCAAACCCGAGGGCCAGGCCCGCCAAGCCTGCGAGGCCCACACACGCGCAGCCCATCGCGCCCGTAAGCAGCGCGACGACAGAGCTGGCAACCCAGAAGCCCCAACCATGTCGCCCCCGGAGGCCGATCGCGGCCAACGTGAGTCCCGTCAGCACCCCGCCAATCGCACACACGGGCAGGCACAGCGTCATGCAAGCATCGCCCATGCACATGTGCTCGACGTGCCTGGCGCACAGCACCAGAATCAGAGGGACGAGGCCTGCAACAACACCTGGCAGCACCGCTCGCCGTAGATCGCGACCGTACCAAAGCAAAGCTGCGCCGACACCAAAAGTACTGAGGCCGAACGCGAGAGTCGCCGACGGCCGATTCGCGAGCAGCGCGGCCGCGGCGACTACCAGGAGGATCGGCGAAAACCCCGCGACAGCACGCCAAAGCCGAGCCAGCTCATAGCTGCGACGCGCGCGCCGTTCGATCTGATCAGTCGATTCCATAGAGCCTCTTGAACAGGGTGCGCAGCCGGTCGACCGCCCGTTCCTTGCGCTTGCGGAGCGTGGGGCTCGCAATGGCACTTCCTTCATCGAGGAACGTGCTCAGGAGCGTCTCGCGGTCGAGCTCGGAGAGTTGCCCCATGGTTTCCATCGCGGCTTGCGCCAAGTCGCGCCGGATCAGGTTTTCTTCCGTCGCGCTGGACGCCACTTCCGATGCTGCCTCCTCCGGCTCCTCACCACGGCGTGATCGCTTCCTTGCAATCGTGCGGCACTCCCAGGCTGCGATGCCCAGCGCCCACGGCATCGCGGCCCGCGCCCGATCGTACTCGGCCGAGCGCGCCAGGATTTTCTCCATGGCTTGCTGTGCGGCATCGGCCGCGTCGGCATCGTTCTTCAGCATGCTGGTACAAAGGCGCAGCGTGGGAGGCCAGAGAAGCTTGAAGGCCGGCGTGAATGCCGCTCGATCGCCGTCAGCCAAACGACTGAGGAGGCTGTCGAGCGTGCTGTCCACTGGTGCGTTCATACGAGCGGTCCCGAACTGCCTTACGAGCCCGGGACCAACAGGTTACCTTGGCACGTTCAGCCAACGAGCAATTGCGCGCGGCGCAGGACCTCGGCCGCCTTGCCGGGCTCTTTGGCGATGATCTTAACCGAAAAGCCGGTTCCAGCTGAATCGACCCTGAGTGTGACGTCATTCACGTCGAATGCGCAGTCACGCATGCCCGCCGGGCCCTGCATCTCGGCAAGGTGGCGAGTCAGCGCCAGCTGCAACCACTCGGCGGTCAGGCCCTTTTCGGCCTGGACGAAGACTTCGGCGCCGCGCAACCGCTGGGTGCTGCCGCGTCCGGCGTGCTCGGTCACCTTGTAGGGCTTCACCCCGGTGACCCGGTGATCGCGCAGGATGCACGGCGCTGCGTCAGGCGACGCGGCGAATGCGAACGTCGGAGCAATCGTGGTGATGGCGAGAGCGGAAATGGCAATGAGCTTACGGGCGAACATGGCAAAGACTCCTCTTTCTGGATGGTTCAGCGCTGATGCGCCGTTTCATCTCGTTTAGGCGGCGCAGTGCCGGAGCGTGACCGCGTCCTGCGAGTTTGTTCGCTCGAAAAATCGTCATGAAGCGTTACTGCAGGGTGTCACGCGGTGCGGACCTCGCGCCTACGCCTTTCCAATGAGTCTCGCGCGGCCCACTCCAAGGCTTAACTGCTGCGCTGTGCCCGTCAGTTGGTAGCCCGACGTTCGTGCCGGCAAGCAGGCGATTACGGGCGGGTTCCTGCCGTGCTCGACCTGAGTAGCGCTTGCGCGATAAGCGCCGCACTTGGCGCTTTGGTCATGCCGCCCGGCGTCTCATAGAGCCGGCAGCACGCTTCCGTGCCCACATCCATTCCTGCAGCATCTAGCCCGTCGATAAGGACGGTGGGCGATCCGTAACCGCGAGCTTGGGCAGCACTAGTATCGCCGATCCGCCGCTCGAGCCAGTTCGGAACGAGCTT
Source organism: Polyangiaceae bacterium (assembly GCA_036261775.1). GTDB lineage: Bacteria > Myxococcota_A > Polyangia > Polyangiales > Polyangiaceae > PMG-095. The sequence continues at coordinate 5,665 of DATAKF010000070.1, forward strand.
CGCCAAGGCGAAGGCCTCCCGTAGATTGCTTCGCGCGAGCTCGACGTTGGGGCAATCGTCGTCGTACAGCAGCTCGACCATGGGCATGGTGGAAGCGTGCCATGCTGGTGAGAGCGCCGCACGCGCTCCGCGCCGCGATGGCTTCACGCAAATATCAGGGGCGTACTTTGGCTACATAGCCCATTGGCTGGAGCTTCATCGCCGTGGCCGGCGAGCCCGGCCTTCCTCGCCTTAGTTGGCGCGGTAGGCGGCAAGAGTTTGCCGCGACTCGAAGTACAGCACGTCGCCGTTCTCTTGCTTGCCGATGACGGCTACGGCCTTGTCCACGTCGCGACCAGTCACCGGGTCTTTGGCGGTGCGCGCCGAGGCTTCCTTCTCAAGCCTGCCTTTGCACATCGGGCAGCAGCCGTAATACGTCTTGCCCTCCACGGTGGTCGGGATTTGCGGGCGACCCATATACTGATTGTTGACCATGCAGACCTGGCTCGGGTCCGTGACCTCGGTCAGCGAGGCGGCCGCCGTCAGGGCCATCGGTGCCGGAGCACTCGGCGCTGGCGGCGCCGTGTGCTCTGGCTGCTCGCGCGCGGCAGGGCCAGGTTCGGCTTTCTCGCCGCGCGTACAGGCCGCAGCGATCAGGGCGAGAGCAGTGACCAGGATTTTCGCGAGGTTCATGGAGCTTCAGTCGCTAGCCGCTGCAAGGAGTAGGCCGGCGGTTCTATTCCACGCATCACGCGGGGGATCTGCCAACCTGGTAGTTCCTGGTGACCCGGCTGGTTAATGAGTAACCGTGCCGGTCACCCTCGGCGGGCCTGCCGTAGTGCGGTGCAGCTGGCGTAGACGCAAGCTTCCGGGTAGAGATCCAGTCTTCATGGTCCGGTTCCGGGCTCGGCTCCTGGCGCTTCTCGCGCTGTTCCTCGTGGCGCTGCCACTAGGCGTGGGCGCAGGCACGAGCCGTTACCTCTGTCACGCCATGGATCGCGTGATGGACGAGTGCTGCTGCCCCAAGGCTCGCGCCAATGGGCCGCATGAGACGAAGCCGGTCGAGGTCAAGGCGCCCGATTGCTGCGAAGTCCTGCGCGGGCAGAGCCACCACGGCCCTCCAGCGCTGCGCGCTGACTCGAGCGGGATGGCCGGGCCAGAGCTTGCGACGCTGTCTTCCTCACCGTTGGTGATCCTTCTCGAGCCCGAGCTTGAGCATGTGGCGACGGCCATCCTCCAGGCGCGCGCCCCGCCCCCCTCGCGCGGGCCGCCACTGTTTTTGCAAAACTGCTCGCTTCTGACCTGAAGCACTTCCTCGCTTCGAGCTGCCAGCGGTGCGCCAAAGCGCCGCCGGCTAACGGCTAGGTGGGCGCGCTGCGCCCCTGGGCCTGTATCGAGCCGATGGAGGAATGTCATGGTCTTTCGTGCATTTTGTAGGAAACGTGTGAGGCGTGCAGGTCGGGCGCCAGTCGAATGGCTGGCTGCATTCGTTGTCAGCCTCGTTTGTCTTGCGAGCCCAACTCGCGCGCAGGTGCCGCCGCCGGCCGTCGACGGTGAGCAGGAGCCGGCGCCACCGGTGACTCTATCCGCACTGTTGAAGATCGCGCTGGCCCGCAACCCGGAGCTCGCGGAAGCGCGCGAGCGCAGCCGTGCCGAGCGCGAGCTCGCTCCCGCTGCCGGACGACGGCCGGATCCGGAGCTTGAGTATCAGTTGTGGGCGGCGCCACTGGATAGGCCCTACGCGCTAGGCGACGCCGAGATGCACATGCTTGGCATCCGCCAGCGGTTTCCCGCGCCAGGCAGTCTAGGTGCGCAAAGCGAAGCAGCTGCGGCACGCGCTGACGTGGCACGGCAAGCTGAACGAGCCCGTCAGCAGCAATTGGTCGCACGTGTGCGACGTGCTTACGCTCAGTACTACCGGGCGGATCGCGAATATCGCGCACACGTCGAGCACGCCAGGCTAGCCAAACAGACGCTCGAGCTCACGCGCGCCGTGTACCAAGGAGGTCGCGGCTCGCAGCAGGACATTCTCCGGGCTGAGCTAGCGTTGGCACGGCTTCACAGCGATCTCACGCGCGTCCAAGCGGACCGGAAGGCAGCGGGCGGGCTTCTCAACACCCTGCTGGCGCGGCCGGCCGAAGCGCCGCTCGGGCCGCCGGCAGATCTGGAGGATATCGTCCCCCTTCGTGCCGAGCAGGGACTCAAGCAGATAGAGCAACGTCCCGAGATAGTCGCTGGCCACGACGCAGTGCGCGCGAGCGGCAAGGACGCCGAAGCGGCCAGGGCTGCGGGGCTCTGGCCGAGCTTCATGGTCGGCGTTCAGTACATGTACATGCCACCGATGGAACAACCGCATCACTACGGCGTCATGCTGTCGATGAGCGTGCCGTGGCTCAGTTCCCGGTACGACGAGCAACAGCGTGCCGCCGAGGCGCAGACCGCCGCCGAGCGCAGCGCGCTCAGTAGTGCCCGTCTGGCGGCCGGCTACGAGCTGTTCGAGGCCAATGAGCGCCTGAAGGCAGCTCGGGCGTCACTCGGCATCATCGAGCGCGATTTGCTGCCTCAGGCAGAGCGTAGCTTCGAAGCAGCTCAAGCCGCGTACCGAGGTGGCCAGGGCGATTCGCTGGGGCTCTTCGACGCCCTAAATACGCTTCTCGATGTGCGTTTGGAGCGCGAGCGGGCCCGCGTGTCGGTCGCAACGGCCCTCGCCAACCTCGACCTCGCCGTCGGAAAGCCCACCTTCGCCGTGAGCCCCAAGGAGGGCAAGTAACATGAGCCAAGAACAAGATGCACTCACTTCGAGCGATGCACCCACTCGCGCGGCGGAGCCGCCGCCGCGCGGCGTGCGAGTCATGGCGTGGGTGCGCTGGACGCTGGTGGCCGTCATGGCGGTGGTCGCCGTGTCGTCGGTCGGTTACGCCTCGGGCCTGTTCGCTCCGGGCGCCGCGAGTGCGGCCGCAAGCCAATACTATTGCCCCATGCACCCGCAGGTGGTGCAGGACCATCCTGGCGAGTGCCCGATCTGCAGCATGAGCCTGGTGCCCAAGGAAGTGAGCCGAGCGAAGCCGGCGGACTCAGAGAAGAAGCAGGCGGGAGGGCATGAGGGCCATCGGCACGATGCGACAGACCCGTACTTCTGCCCGATGCATCCCGAGGAAACGGGCAAAGACGCCGCCGCGCGATGCCCCATCTGCGCGATGAAGCTCGAAAAGCGAGCTGCGACCCAAACAACGCCTAGCGCGTCGCCTAGTGCTGCGCCCGCGGCAGAGCACGCGGACCATCGTCACGCCCCCACCGATCCCTACTTCTGCCCGATGCATCCGGAAGAAACCGGCACAGATGAGAAGGCGCGCTGCCCGATCTGCGAAATGAAGCTCGTGAAACGTGAGGCCCCCGTTCCAGGTGCGGCTTCCGCTGCTTTACCGGCGGGAGTGCCGGGCCTGGTTCCGATCGAGCTTTCGATGGACCGCGTGCAGCTGATCGGAGTGCGCACCGCCGAAGCCCGCAGCGAAGCTCTCGTCTCTGAGCTGCGCACCGTGGGATATGTGGCGGTCGACGAAGGCAAGGTCGCGCGGGTGCATTCGCGGTTTTCTGGCTGGCTCGAGCAGTTGGCCGTCAAGACGACCGGTGAGCGAGTACGGCGGGGGCAAGTGCTGGCGAGCGTGTATAGCCCGGAGCTGATCCCGGCTCAGCAAGAGCTGATAGCGGCGCGGCGTTGGAGCTCGAGCGCGGGCTCAGCCGACGAGTCGAGCAACCGACTCGCTCAGGACGCGAAGACGCGGCTGGCTTTGCTCGGGCTCTCGAGCGCAGAGATTGAGAATATCGCCAGCACGGGCAAGGTGACGCGGAGCGTGGCCGTCACTGCGCCGTCGTCCGGCTTTGTCACTCGAAAGGGCGCCGTCCAGGGCGTCTATGTGCAGCCCGGCATGGAGCTATTCGAAATCTCGGACCTCTCGAAGGTTTGGCTCCAGGCCAGCGTCTACGAGTACGACATCGCGCGCGTCCGCATTGGCCAGCGTGCCAGCGTCGTGATCGGCGCCTATTCGAAGGACCCCATTGAAGGCAAGGTCGGCTTTGTCTATCCGGCGGTGGACTCGAGCACTCGAACATCCACGGTGCGTATTGAAGTCGACAACAAGGAGCTGAAGCTGCAGCCGGGCATGTACGGCACTGTCGCGATCCAAGTGGATGCGGCCGAAGGGGTAGTCGTACCCAACGAAGCCTTGGTGGACACGGGCGAACACCAGTACGTCTTCGTGACAAAAGGAGGAGGCCGGTTTGAGCCGCGGCGAGTGAAGGCTGGCACGCGGTCTGGCGGCAAGGTGCAGATCGCGCAGGGGGTTGCGGCTGGTGAGACGGTAGTTACCACTGCCGGATTTCTCATCGATTCGGAGAGCAGGCTACAGGCTGCTATCCAGGGCGCCGGCGAACCTGCGGCAGCGCGCTGAGGTCAGCCAATGGTATCCCGCATCATCGAATTCTGCGCTCGCAACCGCTTCCTCGTCATTTTCGGCGTGCTGTTCGCGGTCGCGGCGTCGCTCTATTGCATCAAGCACACCAAGCTCGACGCCATTCCGGACCTCTCCGACCCGCAGGTCATCGTCTTCACCGATTGGATGGGCCGAAGCCCAACACTCGTGGAAGATCAGGTCACGTATCCGATCGTGTCGTCACTGGTCGCAGCACCTCACGTGACCGACGTTCGAGGGTTCTCCATGTTCGGAATGAGCTTCGTTTACGTCATTTTC
>DATAKF010000073.1:0-24543 GCA_036261775.1 Polyangiaceae bacterium
GCGCCCGGGGTAAACCAGTGTTGTGGAGCGTACAGGCAGCGAGACGCAGGCGATCCGCCTCGCGATGCTGACAGCCGGCCTGGCGATTGCGCAACAAGTCGCCGGCAAGTCGCTGCGCGAAGGCCTGTTCCTGTCCACCTACTCGGTGGCCGATCTGCCCAAGGTCATGCTCGGCTCGGCGCTCGCGGCCATTCCGATCGTGCTGATGGTGGCGCGGCTGATGACGCGGCTCGGTCCCAACAAGCTGACGCCGAGCTTGTTCGTCACCAGCGCGGTGTTGTCGGTGCTGGAGTGGGCACTGTTGCCGCAGGCACCGCGCGTCATTGCGCTCGTGGTCTACCTGCACGTTTCGATCGGCGGCGCGCTGCTGGTCAGCGCCTTCTGGTCGGTGGTGAACGAGCGCTTCGACCCGCACGCGCTCAAACATCGTATCGGTCGCATCACCGCCAGTGCCACGCTCGGCGGCTTGCTCGGTGGTCTGGCGATGGAGCGCATCGTGCATTGGACGAACGCGCGCACGGCGCTTCCGCTGATCGCTTGCGTGAGCCTGCTTGCGGCGCTGAGCAGCCTGCGTTTGGGCTCCACCGAGCTCCATACTCCGAGCCCCGCGGCGCGCGCCAACGAGCCGGTGCGCTTCACCGGTTACCTGTGGACGCTGGCCCTCTTGGTCACCAGCATGGCCGCCGCCTCCGCTTTCGCCGATTTTGCCTTGAAACAGGCCGCGGTAGCGCGCTTTGGCAGCGCCGAGGGCTTGGTGCGCTTCTTCGCCCTCCTCTACACGGGCGCCTCGCTGCTCAGCTTCGTGCTGCAAGCTTTCGTGGCGCGCACCTTGTTCGCGAACATTGGCCTGGGCGGCACCTTGGCGTTGAACCCGCTGCTGGGCGTGGGGCTTGGCGCGCTCTCGGCGCTGGCGCCGTCGTTCGCCACCGCCAGCGTGCTGCGCGCCGCAGATCTGTCGCTGGGACCTTCGCTGTTTCGCAGCGCCTTCGAGCCACTGTTCACGCCGCTGCCGTCCGCCACCAAGCGCGCCACCAAGTCGCTGATCGACGTCGTGTTCGACAAAGCGGGCGACGCCTGCGCCAGCTTGCTCATCTTGCTCGTTTCGCTCGGCGGCCCGCTTCTAGTACAGCGCGCCCCGGCCCTGTTCGCGACCTTTGCATTTGCGCTCGGCCTGCTCCTCGCGCTGCGGGCGCGCCAAGGCTACGTCAGCGAGCTCGAGGCCAGCCTGCGCGCCGGCACCGTCAGCGTCGAAGCCGTCGAAATCGAAGACCCGGCCGCGCGCCTCACGTTGTCCGCCACCTCGCTCGGCATCGACCGCGACAAGCTGCGTGAGCAAATCGAGCGCGCCCGCGCCGAACGAGCCGCCAAACAAGAAGCGGGCACCACCGCTGCCCAGGCCGAAGAGTCCGCGGGAACGCGGGAGATTCTTCAAGATGTCCGAACCCTTCTCGGCTCCGACCTCGCAGCCATCCGCACCCTGCTCAATCGCCCCGAGCTCGATCCCCGCCTAGCGGCCTTCACTGTCCCACACTTGGCGAGCGAACAGCTCGCCAAGCCGAGCCTGACCGCGCTGCGTGCCATGGGCCCCGACGTCGTGGGGCTCTTGGCCGACGTCATGCTCAGCAGCCGCCAACCGCTGGCGGTGCGGCGACGCGTGCCTCACGTCCTGCGCGCGCTGCGAGGCGCCCGCGTCGCATCCGCGCTCACTCGCGCGCTTTCAGCGGATGCGCTCGAGGTCCGCTACCGTGCAGCGCTCGCGCTCTTGGAGGTCACGCGCGAAGAGCGCTCCCTTTTACCCGACCCCAAAGACGTCTTCGCGCTCGCGTTGGCCGAGGTCGAGCGCGGCCCGCTCTCGCAAGAAGGCAGCGATCACGTCTTTGCCCTCCTCACGCTCTGCACCACCCGAGGTTCCCTCGAGCTGGTGCGCCAAGGCCTCAAGACCGAGGACCGCAAGCTACGCGGCACCGCGCTCGAATACCTCGAAAGCCTGCTGCCCGAGGCCGTGCGCGCGCCCCTCGTCCGAGCGCTCGCGCTCCGCCCCGAGCCCCGCATCCCCGGCAATCTGCGCTCCGAAACCCAGCTGCTCGACGAGCTCAAGCGCTCCATCGCCACCAACCTCACCCCTCAAGCCCTCGCCGGCGACCCCGACTGAGAATGCAACAGGAAGACGCGAAGACGCGAAGGTCGAGCAGTTTGGGGTTCGAGCCGCTCGCCGTCGCTCGACGCTTGCGCAGTTTCCGCTCGGCGGCGAACGTCACGAAACCAAAGACCTCAGATCTTCGCGTCTTCGCGCCTTCCTGTTGCATTCGCTCTCCCTCATAGCGACGGGAGAAAAAAGTACGGTGGCGTGTCGATCGGGGGTGGGCTCGGTTGACGTGTTCGTGAGGGCGACGCGAGGTCGCTCCGGAACAAGGAACCAAGTATGCGATTTCTCTGCATTTATCGACCCGGGACCCCTGAATCGGATGCGCCACCCACGACCGAGGAGATGGCGGCCATGGGGCAGCTGATCGGCGACATGGCGAAGGCGGGCGTGCTGCTGGGCGCTGAAGGTTGTCTCACGTCGAAGCACGGGTCGCGCGTGCGCATCGAAGGCGGTAAGTTCAGCGTGACTGACGGGCCGTTTCCGGAGACGAAAGAGCTAGTCGCGGGCTTTTGCCTGCTTCAGGTGAAAACCAAGGCCGAAGCGATCGAGTGGACGAAGCGTTTCTTGAGCCTGGTCAAGACCGGCACCTCAGAGGTGCGGCAGCTTCACGACACGCCGGCTGCCTGAAGCGGCGTAGGCTCTGCGCGTTTCCGTGAACGGCCGAGCCATTCACGGAAACGCTCGAGATAGACGTAGAAGACGGGCGTCACATACAGCGTGAGCAGCTGCGAGAAGAGCAAGCCGCCCACCACCGACAGGCCAAGGGGTTGGCGCGACTCTGCGCCAGCGCCAATTCCAAGCGCGATCGGCAAGGTGCCGAGCAGCGCCGCCATGGTCGTCATCATGATCGGGCGAAAGCGCACCAGGCAGGCTTCGGTGATGGCGCGCTCGGGACTGGTGCCCGGCTCTTTGCGCGCTTCGATCGCGAAATCGACCATCATGATGCCGTTCTTCTTCACCAGGCCGACCAGCAAGATGACGCCCACGAACGCGTAAACGTTCAGGTCGACTCCGAACAGCATGAGCGTCACCACCGCCCCGAAGCCGGCGAAAGGTAGCGCCGACAAGATGGTGAGCGGGTGGATTAGGCTCTCGTACAAGACGCCCAGCACCAGGTAGATGACCAGCACGGCGACCAGGAGCAGCGAGCCCAGGCCGGTGAGCGACGACTGAAACGCCTCCGCCGAGCCCTGAAAACGGCTGGTGACGCGCTCCGGCAAGCCGCGCGTCGCCGCTTGGGCGACCGCGACGGCTTCGCTCAGCGAATGTCCGGGCCGTACGTTGAACGACACCGTAGCGGCCGGCAGCTGGCCAGCGTGGCTCACCGTGAGGGGTCCGGTGCCTTGCGAAATCTTGGCGACCGAGGTGAGCGGCACTAGCGCGCCCTGGTCGGAGCGCACGTACAGGCTGCCGAGCGAAGCCGGCTCACGCTGCGTCCGCGGATCCAGCTCCAGGATGACCTGGTAGGTGTTGTTGCTCGCGTAAATGCTCGAGACCTGTCGCGAGCCGTACGCACTGTACAACGTGTCCTCGATGCGCGCGACGCTGACGCCCAGCTCGGCGGCACGCTGTCGATCGACCTCGACGTCGAGCTCGGGGTTACTGAGCTGCACGTCGGTGGTGACGTCCCGCAAAACGGGCGACTTGGACAGAGTTTGCGCCAGCTTGGGGGTCTCTGCGTAGAGCAGCGTCGTGTCGGTGCTCTGCAGCGTGAGCTGGTATTCGCTCTTGGTGACGCGCCCGCCTAGCCGAATGGGGGGCGGCACCTGCACGAACGCACGCATGCCCGGCACCTGATTCATCTGCCGCGATAGCTCCGCCGCGATTTGCTCGGCGCTTTGACGGCGCTCTGCGCGCGGCTTGAGGCGCAAGAACAAGTTGCCCTGGTTGGTGCCGCCGCGCCCCTGACGTGCGCCGACGCTCGACATGAACGCTTCGACGTCCGGGTGCTTGCGCGCCACCTCGGCCACCTGCTGCTGGCGCTCCGAGACAGCCTCGAACGAGATGCCCTGCACGGCTTCGGTCGTGACCTGCAGCTGGTCGGTGTCTTCGGTCGGCAAAAAGCCCTGCGGAATGCGCAAGAACAGCCACACCGTAGCCGCCAGAATGCCCAGCGAAAACAGCATGGTCAGGCGCCGGTGCCGCAGCACTTGCAAGAGGCTACGCCGGTACAGCTCCAGCAGGGCGTCGAAGCCGCGTTCGACGGCGCGGTACATCCGGCCCTGCTGCTCGCCTTCATGGCCTGGCTTCAGCATGCGCGCAGACATCATGGGGGTCAGCGTGAGCGAGACGAACGCCGACACCAAGATCGACACGGCGATGGTGACCGCGAACTCCTTGAACAGGCTGCCCAAGATGCCGCCCAGAAACAGGAACGGCACGAAAACCGCCACCAAGGAAATCGTCATCGAGACGATGGTGAAGCCAATCTCGCGCGTTGCGTCGAACGCCGCCTGCATCGGCGTCTTACCGAGCTCGATGTGCCGAACCACGTTCTCGAGCACCACGATCGCGTCGTCGACCACGAAGCCCACGCTGAGCGTGATGGCCATGAGCGAAAGGTTATTCAGCGAAAAGCCGAGCTGGTGCATGACCGCGAAGGTCGCCAGCATGGCAAGCGGCATCGAGAGGCTCGGGATGACGGTGGCGGTCAGCCGACGCAGGAACAAGAAAATGACCAGCACCACCAGCGCCAGCGTGAGCAGCAACGTCAGCTCCACGTCGTGAACCGACGCTTTGACGGTTTGGGAGCGGTCGAACAACACGGCTAGGTCGACCGACGCCGGAATTTCCTGCCGAAATGACGGCAAGAGGCCGATTACCTGCTGCACGACCTCGACGGTGTTGGCACCCGGCTGCTTTTGGATCGCCAGCACCACCGCGCGCGGCATGCCGCTCGCGTCGCCGCGCCACGCAGCGGTCTTGTCGTTTTCGACGCTGTCGAGCGCCCGCCCCACGTCTTTGATCCGCACGGCCGCACCGTTGCGGTACGCCACCACGACGTCTTCGTAGGCGCGGGCGTTCTCGAGCTGGCCGTTGGTCTGAATCGCGAAGGCGGTGCGCGGTCCGTACAGCGCGCCGGTTGGCAGGTTGACGTTGGCGCCCTGAATCGCCTTGGCAACGTCGTCGAGACCGATACCGAGCGACGACAGCCGCTCCGGGTCGGCCTGGACGCGCACCGCATACTTCTGTGAGCCAAACACGTTGACCTGCGCCACGCCGCGGGTCTGCGAAATCATCTGCGCCAGCCGCGTCTCGGCGTACTCGTTCACCACGTACAACGGCAGCACCGTCGAGCTGAGCGAGAGCAGCAAGATCGGCTGGTCCGCCGGGTTGACCTTGCGGTAGCTGGGCGTGGACGGCATGTCGCGCGGCATGCGCGGCGCTGCCCGCGCAATGGCGGCCTGCACGTCTTGCGCGGCCGAGTCGAGGTTGCGCCGCAGATCGAACTGCAAGGTAACGTTGGTGGAGCCGAGCGAGCTCTCCGAGCTCATGCTGGCCATGCCGTCGATGGCCGAAAACTCGCGTTCCAGCGGCGTTGCGACGGACGACGCCATGGTTTCGGCGCTGGCGCCGGGCAGCGACGCGCTGACCTGAATGGTCGGGAAATCGACGTCCGGCAGGGCCGCGACCGGCAGGCGCCAATACGCCATCAGCCCGAACAGCAAGATCGCGACCATCACCAGGCTGGTGGCGATCGGCCGCTTGATGAACGGCTCGGAGATGCTCATGGCGTGGGGCGCTTCGCATCGGCCTGGGCGCTCGGCCCCGGACCGGTCGGTTTGACGGAGACCTTGGTCCCCTTGCGTAGCCGCAGCTGACCGTCAGTCACCACCTGTTCGCCGGGTTTGAGCCCCGTGCGGATCAACGCCTGCGTGGAGGTCGTGCGAACAACGTCGACCGACCTGGGCTCGGCGCGACCGTCAGCACCGATGACGAACACCAAGGTACCGGTCTGCGAACGCGAAAGCGCGGGCTCGGGCACCACGATGGCTTGCTGGTCGACGCCCAGCAAGAGCACGACGTCGACGGAGGCGCCCGGCCATAGCTCTTGGCCGGCGTTCAAGTACGTCGCCTTCAAGCTCACGGTCCCGGTTGCGACGTCGACGGTGTTGTCGAGGAAGGTCACGGGCGCCTCGACGCCCTTGGCGTCATCACCCCGCGGCGTGACCCGCACCTTGAGCGCGCCTTGCGCCAGGCGCTCGCGCACGGTGCTCACGTAGTCTTGCGACACCGAAAAGCGCACGAAAACCGGCGAAAGGCTGCGAATCACCAGCAGCGGCTGCGTGTCCGTCGCCTTCACGATGTTGCCGGGGTACACCAGCAAGCTGCCGGCTCGGCCGTCGATGGGCGATGTGATGCGCGTGAACGCCACGTTCAAGCTCGCGCCCTGAATCTGCGCCTGCCCCAGCTTCACGTTGGCGGCGCTGGAGCGAGCGTCAGCTTCGGCTCGTGCCACCTCTTGCTCGCTGGCCACGCCCTCTTGACGCATGCGCGCGGCGCGATCGGCCTCCACGCGCGCCTGATCGGCCACGGCTTGATTGCGAATCAGCTCGGCCTGTGCGGCCGCCAGCGACGCGCTGTAAGGTCGCGTGTCGACGCTGAACAGAAGGTCCCCGCGCTTGACGAAGTCACCCTCACGGAAATGCACCTGGGTGATCAGCCCTTGCACCTGCGCGCGCACCTGAACCGTGCTGCTCGCCTCCACCACGCCGAACGCCTGCACCTCGCGCGGGACGTCTTGCAGCTGCACGCTGGCCACGCTGACCGGCACGGGCTCCTCTTCCTTGGCGGCCTTGGAGCGGCTTTCGCAGCCAAAGCTGGCCAGGGCGAGCAAGCTCGCCCCTGCGAAGGTCCGCCAGCTGCTCCTGAAGTGCGTTCTTACCTGCATGGTCTCACTGGCGTGGCTCGCACATCGGGGTACGTCTGGCTTAGCGCCGCGCGCTTTCATCACTCTGTCGCGATTGTGTCAGATTGTGTAGGCGCCCCGCCAGCCTGGGCCAGCTCGAGTACTGGTGTATCCTTGGCCGCATGCCCGGCATTCACGTCCTGCTGGTCGAAGACGACGCCAAGTTGGCGCGCCTGACGAGCGAATACCTGGAGCATCAAGGCCTCACGGTGACGCGCGTCGCTGACGGTCCGAGCGCCATTCGCGAAGGTGTGCGCCCCGAAATCGACGTCGTGGTGCTCGATCTCATGCTGCCGGGCTGCGACGGCTTCGACGTCTGCCGCGAGCTGCGCAAGACCTCGCACGTGCCCATCATTGCCGTGACCGCGCGCGTGGAGGTAGCAGATCGCGTGCTGGGCTTGGAGCTCGGCGCCGACGACTACATGACCAAGCCGTTCGCGGCGCGCGAGCTGCTCGCGCGCGTTCACGCCGTGGTGAGGCGCGTGCGCGGCAAAGCCGGGCCAGCCGCGCGCGAGCTGCAGGTCGGCAACTTGGTGCTCGACATGGCGGGCCTGAGCGCATCGCTCGGCGGGCGGCCGCTCCAGCTCACCTCCTACGAGTTTGCGCTGCTGCGCGTGTTGGCCGACCACGCGGGGCGTGTGCTGAGCCGCGAGCAGCTGCTGGAGCTGGCCAAGGGCAACGCCGACGAGGCCTTCGACCGCTCCATCGACGTGCGCATCTCACGCCTGCGCCACAAGCTGGGTGACGACTCGCGCAATCCGGTACTGCTCAAGACGATCCGCGGCTCCGGCTACATGCTGACGCCAGGCGACGGGCAGTGACGCCGCCGCGTCTGCCGGGCTCGCGCCTGCTATTGCGCGTGAACCTGTACGGCGTGCTGCTGTTGGCGTTGGCGTTCGGCGCCAGCTTTTTGGTTGGACGCTACGTGCTGACCCCAGCGGTAGAAGTGCCGGCCAGGCCGGCCACGGCTTGGATCGCCTGGCACTTGCTGGACAGCGTAGACGAGCCGGAGCGGCTGGCGCACGAGCTAGCCGACCTGAAAAAGCGCGTGCGCGTCGAGATGACGCTGTTCGAGATGGACGGGCGCGTGATCATCAGCAGCGCAGCGTCGGTGCCCAGACCGCTCGACGCGGCAGAACTGGCCAAGCTGCGCGTGCGGGGTTCGGAGTTTGGTAGCGGCAGCGGCTCGGTCGGGCTGCGCGACGACGCAGGCCAACTGCTGCGCTACGCGCGTGTCACCTTTCCCATGCCGGAGGTGCCCTTGGGCATCGCCATGTCCCAGCTCGCTGCGGCGCTGGCCGTGTTGGCACTGCTGTCGATTCCGCTCGCGCGTTCCATCACCGCGCCGCTCGAAAAGCTGGGTCGGCAAGCCCGAGCCTTCGGCGCGGGCGACATGTCGGCGCGCAGCGGGCTGCGCAGCAAGAACGAAATCGGCGATCTGGCGCGCGCGTTCGACGACATGGCAGAGCGCGTGATCAGCCTGCGCACGGCCGAAAAGGAGCTCTTGGCCAACGTGTCGCACGAGCTGCGCACGCCGCTGGCTCGTATCCGTATGGCGCTCGAGCTGGTGCGCGAAGGCGACACCAAGCGCGCCGCCGGCTACCTCGCCGACATCGAAGACGACTTGGTCGAGGTCGAGCATCTGCTGGACGACATCACCACCACGGCGCGCCTCGATCTGTCGCGCGGCACCAGCGGCGACCCGCTGCCGCCGCTGCGCAAACAACGGCTGAGCGCGCTCGAGCTGGTCGACGCGGCGCGCGTTCGCTTCGACAAGCGCCTACCTGGCCGGAAGCTACTCTGTAAAGTAGCGAGCGACGCGCCCGCCATCGACGCCGATCCGATGCTGCTCCGGCGCGTGCTCGACAACCTGCTCGACAACGCCGCCAAGTTCTCCGACCCCGAAACCAGCATCGAGCTGACGGCCTCGCGGGGCGACGACGACACCCTCCTGCTGGCAGTGGAGGATCGCGGCATCGGCATCGAAGAAGGCGAGCTTAGGCGCATTTTCGAGCCATTTTACCGGACTGATCGCAGTCGTGCCCGCAGCACCGGCGGCGTGGGGCTGGGACTGGCGCTCGCGCGTCGCATCGCCTCCGCCCACGCCGGTAGCATCACGGTCGAGAGCCGCCCGGAACAAGGCAGCCGCTTCTTGGTGACTATTCCGTCCGCGCCAAGCGCGCCGCCAGCCAGCCCCCAACCAACAGCTGCAGCGGATGGTAGATCATGATCGGCAGCAGGATGATCGCCAGGCTCGGCTGAGCACCGAAGATCAACCGCGCCATAGGCACGCCCGAAGCGAGCGTCTTCTTGGAGCCGCAGAACAGCGCGGCGATGCGTTCCGCGCGCCCCAAGCCCAGCGCGCCGCCGGCCAGCCACGTCGAACCCAGCGCCGCAGCGAGCAGCAGCGCCGAAGCTCCCCCGGCTACGACGAGCGGCGTCGCTCCGCTCCCCCACACGCCGCCCTTTACCGAATCGCAGAACGACGTGTAAACCAGCAGCAAGATCGTCAGCCGATCGATCACGCCGATGCGGCTCTTGTGCGCCGCAGCCAGCTTGCCGAGCAAAGGCCGCGCGGCTTGCCCGACCACCAGCGGTAACACGAGCCACAGCAGCAGATCGAGCACCACCGAGCCAAACGGCAAAGCGTGCCCCGTCGTGCCCAGCACCAGGCTGAGCCAAAGCGGCGTGAGCACCACGCCCAACAAGCTGGACAGCGTGGCGTTGAACACCGCCACGGGCACGTTGCCTCGCGCCGCAGCCGTGAGCGCGATGGAAGACGAGATGGTGGACGGCAACGCGCACAGAAAGAACAGCCCCGTCCTGAGCTCTGGCGCCAGGCTCGAACCGAGCCACAGCAGCAAGAGCCCGAGCAGCGGAAACAGCACGAAGGTCGCGCCCTGCACCAGCGCGTGGACACGCCACTGCTTGGTGCCGGCGAGCAGCGCTGCGAACGACAGCGAGAGGCCGTGCAGAAAGAAAATCAGCGACACGCCAAACTTGTTGATTAGCTCGGGGTGAAGGGCACCGCCCTTGGCGCCGGCGTCCGGAAATACCCAGGCCAGCGCCACCGCGACGCCCATGCCGATCAAGAACCAATCCGGCCTCTTCAAGCCTGGCGACTAGTAGCGCGAAGCTTGCGCTGGAGCCAGCCATCCAGCGAGGCCCGACCACCACCAGACAGCACTAGAGACGCCGCCATGCCCAGCGCCAGCAGGTGAAGCTCGTAACCTTCGCCTTGCGGTGCGCCGCCCCAGTTCATGAAGAATCCATTCGGCCAATGCACCAGCGCCATGGCGCCCAGCATGACAGCGAAGGCGGCCGCCGAAGCAAAGCGCGTCGCGAGCCCGGCCAGGATCAGCAGCGAGCCGACGAAGTCGGACGCAATGACGAGCGCGCCGAGCACGTCCGGGATGCCGACGGAGCGGAAGAAGCCCATGGTGCCGGCGATACCGTAGCCGCCGAACCAGCCGAACACCTTCTGCAGCCCGTGGGCGAAGATGACGCCGCCTAGCGAAACGCGCAGCAGCGTGGGCGCCAGATCATCGGTCGTGGCCACGAAGGCGGCCAAGCGCGCACGCGCCTGAGACTTGCGAGCCCGCACGGGCAAAATGGCCTGAGCGGGGGATGAGAGCAGATTCATCGAAGTATCTCCTTTGGCGTCGCGGCAACGCGCCGTCGACGAACGGAATCTGCGTCCAACCCTGATAACAGTCTAACTCATGTTCGTGATGTCAGTTATTATCGCCTTGTATATCTTGGACTGCCGAAATGCAGCCCGAACTGCAGAAGCTTTCGTGACGGTCGTGGGCCGCTCCGCGCGAGCGAGAGCGAATGCAACAGGAAGACGCGAAGGCGCGAAGACGAGAATTTGGGGTTCGAGCCCCACGGCTACGCTCGAAGCCTGCGCAGAAGCTTTGTGGCGTTCCTGGGCCGCTCCGGGTTAGCCCTTGCCCAGTGTCGAACGAAGTCGCGTTTGCGACACCCTTTCCTCAATCATTTCAAAGGCCACATTGGGCGCCCTGACGCTGTCCAAAGTGCGACTGAAGCGCATCGGAAGATCTTGCACCAGGCCGACGACGCGAACCTGGGCGAGTCGCGTGCCTATGCGTGGAGTAGTCGCAGCTTTGACAGCGTCATGCCACGGCGTGGTGCCCTCGAATTCCTTCAGAAATTCCAGTCGCAAACGCGACTACGAGGCTCGGCGCGAAGAGGGCTTCTGCGACGCTCGGGGTTGGCCCGCCAAGCAGGGCTCCCGCGCGGCGTTGCACCTGAGGGTTTTGGTTTCGTGACGCTCGACGCCAAGCGGAGACTGCGAGGCGTCGAGCGTCGGCATGCAGTTCGAACCCCAATCTGGTCGACCTTCGCGCCTTCGCTTCTTCCTGTTGCATTCCTGCTCGTGCTTACAGCTCGACCAAGAGCTGCCCGTTGTCGCTCAGGCTCACGGCGTAGGTGCGGAGGCTGCAGTCGCTGTTGAGGGCTTTGCCGGTGGTGAGGTCGAATTTGAGCGAGTGGAGCGGGCAGATCAGCGTACCGCTTCCGAGCAGACCGTCGGCGAGCGGGCCGCCCTTGTGCGGGCACTCGGCTTGCGTGGCGAACAAGGCGCCGTCGCGACCGCGAAATACGGCCAAGCGACGACCGTCGACTAGGAAGGTCCGGCCTTCGCCCAAGGGAATCGCTGCGAGCGGGCCCAGCGTGACGCGCGGGTGTAGGGCTTCTGCTGCACTCATTGGACCACCGGTAGATGAGCGGCGAATTGGTTGGGAGTTGCGGGGGTGCTCGCCTCGAGCCACGGGTCGCGGTAAGCGTCGACCGAGCTTTGCAAGGCGTCGTCGAGCTGCTGCGCGATGCCTTCGCTGTCTTCCACCACCACGGCGCGAATCTTGGCGACGCCCACGCGCTCGACGAAGCCGTAGGTGCGCTCCAAGTACTTGGCGTTCTCGCGGTAGTACTGGATGAAGCGACCGGAGATTGTCAGGACTTCTTCGTGCGTCTCGACCGTGCAGAGCAGGTCGCCTTTGCGCACGTGCGCCCCTGCAGCGCCGCCGACGTAGATCTCCCACTTGCCGCCTTCCACCGCGACCGCGCCCACGTCTTTGACCATGGCTTCGGAGCAGTTGCGGGGGCAGCCGGCGGTCGCCAGCTTCAGCTTGCCGGGCGTGTCCAGGCCCTGAAAACGCGCCTCGATCACCTGCGCCAAGCCCATGGAGTCGCCGAGCCCGTACCGGCAATACTCGGTGCCAATGCAGCTCTTGCAGGTGCGGTAGCGCTTGGCGTACGCAAAGCCGGAGGGCATGTCGAGGTCACGCCAGACGTTGGGCAGCTCTTCTCGCGGAATCCCGACCAGATCGATGCGTTGGCCACCCGTGAGCTTCACCAGCGGTACGTTGTACTTGTCGGCCACGTCGGCGATGCGGCGTAGCTGCGCCGCGGAGGTGACTCCCCCTGGGATCTGCGGAATCACGCTGAAGGTGGCGTCCTTCTGAATGTTGGCGTGCACGCGATCATTGATGAAGCGCGCGTCACGTTCGTCGATGTACTCGCCGGCCCAAACTGTGTTGAGCAGCGAAGCTAGTCCCGGCTTGCTGCCAGGGTCTTCGCGCCCGTCTGCCAAGGCGTGGAACACCGCCGAGACCGAGCGCAGGCCAAGCTCGCGGATCTTCGCTACTAGCTCCGGCTTGGGCAGCGGCACGCCCGGTACGTAGTAGTCCGCGGACGGATCGAGCTCGGCCGCGCCACCGCAAGCCCACGCCACGACCTCGGAGACGAGAGTCTTGCACGCGCCGCAGCCCATGCCTGCGCGCGTGGCCTCCATGACGGTCTTGAGCGTGCGTTTGCCTGCGGTGACGCAGCCGCTGATGGCGCCCTTGGTGACGCCATTGCAGTTGCAAACCTGCATATCTGCCGGCATTTCATCGATGGTTGCGCGCGCCGACGGCGCGCCGATGTCGAACAGCAGACTCAGCCGCTCCTCCGGTAGCGGCGTGTTGCGGTCGAAAGCCTGCGTCAGGTACGGCGCCTTGCTGATGTCGCCCAGCAAGATGCTCCCGAGCAAGCGGCCATTGCGGATGATCAGTTTCTTGTAGGTTCCTTTCTTTGGTTCGGTGAACTGCACCACCTCGTCGCCCTCTTCGGTGGGCTCCGTGATACCCATCGAAGCGACCTCGACGCCCATGACCTTGAGGCGCGTCGAGATCTTCGAGCCCAGGTAGGCGGCTTCAGGGTCGCGCCCGGTGAGGTGATCGGCCAGCACCTTGGCCTGCTCCCAGATCGGCGCTACCAGCCCGTAGACCTGGCCGCGGTGCTGCACGCACTCGCCCAGCGCGTAAACGCGCGGGTCGTCCGGTGAGCGCAGCTGGTTATCCACCACGATGCCGCGCTCGACCGACAAGCCGGCGCGTGACGCCAGCTCGCTGTTCGGCTTGATGCCGGCCGCGATCACCACCAGCTCGCAATCGAGCGTTTGGCCGTCGCCGAACTCGAGCCCAGTGACGGCGTCCTCCCCCAGCACGCGCTTGGTGTCCTTCTTCAGGTGCACTTGAATGCCCAAGCCCTCGAGCGTCTTCTTCAAGATCAGGCCTGCCGGGCGATCGAGCTGCTGGCTCATCAGCACGTCGCTGCGCTGGATCACGTGCACGTCGAGCGAGAAATTTTGCAGCCCGCGCGCGGCTTCCAAGCCGAGCAGGCCACCGCCAATCACCGCGCCGCTCTTCTTGCCCATGGCGTAGCTGGTGATGTTCCGACAATCGTCCAGGTTGCGGAAGAAGAACACGCCCGGCTTGATGCGCCCGTCGTCGAAGCGCGCCCCCGCGATCGGCGGCACGAACGGCAGGCTGCCGGTCGCGATGATCAGCACGTCGTACGGCTCCAAGATGCCGCCCGCGCCCATCACGGTGCGAGCGTGGCGCATGATCTTGAGCACTGGCACGCCTGCGTGCAGCTTGATGCCGTGCTCGGCGTACCAAGCGAGTGGATTCAGAAAAATCTCCGCCTCGTCGTGCGAGCCGTTCAGCACGTCCGACAACAGAATGCGGTTGTAGTTGCCGTAGGGCTCCTCACCGAACATCACGATGTCGAACAGGTCGACGCCGCCGCGCGCCAAGATCTCCTCCACGGCGCGCGCGCCCGCCATACCGTTGCCGATCACGACCAGGCGCCGCTTGGTCTTGGCGCTCATGGCTCAAACCTCGACCAACCCGATATCGACCAGCACCTGACCGCTGACGCCCTCCGGAGCGCCAATCAGCAGCTGCAGTTGCGCCTCGGGCTCGATGTCTTCGACGATGGCGAGGGGCACGTGCACCGACGCCTTTGCGCCGATCGGAAAGTAGCGAAAGGGCTGCTCGTTCCGCATCAAAACCAGATAGACGAGCTCACTCGTGGCGTTGCCGGCGCGCAGGTAAATCAGCTGCGTACGCTTGTCGAAGGGGACGGCGTACTTGATCGCAGGCGAAAGCGGCACGGCTTGCCCCAGTCCGGCGCCGCTGAAGCCGAAAACACCCTGAATGAACTTCGAGGTTTCGAGCGCCATTCCTCGTAGCTTAGGGGCCGCGGGTTTCGTGCGCTTTTCGGTGGCGCGGCGTTTCGGGTTTAGTCGATGTGCAGGTGCTCGGCGCGCAGCACGTCAGGTGCGGGAGAAAATGCCATGGCGCGTTCGATCACGTTCCTTAGCTCGCGCACGTTGCCGGGCCAGCTGTGAGCCGACAACGCCGCCAGAGCGTCCGGCGCGAGCACCGGCGGCTCACCCTGACGCGAGAGCTCGCGCAAGAAATGACGCGCCAGCACCGGCACGTCTTCACGACGCTCGCGCAGCGGCGGCACGTGAATGGGCACGACCTGCAAGCGATAGTACAAATCTTCGCGGAACTTGCCGGCCCGCACCAGCTCACCCAAGTTGCGATGCGTGGCGGCGAGCACCCGAACGTCGACGCGCAGCGGCCGCCGCTCACCCAGCGGAAAGACCTCGCCGTTCTCCAAGAAGCGCAGCAGCTTGGGCTGAATATCCAGCGGCAATTCGCCGATTTCGTCCAAGAACAGCGTACCGCCCGCCGCCGCTCGAATCACGCCCGGATGGTCGGAGCTGGCGCCCGTGAAAGCGCCGCGTCGATAGCCGAACAGCTGCCCTTCGAACAGCTCGCGCGGCACCGTGGCGCAATTGAACGCCACGTACGGCCGAGTGGAACGATCCGACAAGTCGTGAATGGCGCGCGCTACCACCTCTTTGCCGACGCCGGACTCGCCGGTGACGATGACCGTGGCGCTCGAGCCTACGAGGCGTGCCAGCTCCGTGCGCAGCTTGCGCATCGCGGGCGACGCGGCCAAAAATCCCGGAATCTCCGGTAGGCGCTCGTCACCGCTCACGCCGACGCGCCGTTCGTCGTAGCCGCGCAGCGTGGCGGCCTCGAGCGACAGCGACGCTACCGTGCCCAGCAGCGACAGCAGCGCGCGGTCGGCGCTACCCACGTCCCCGCTGAGGCTGAGCCGAAACGTGCGCCCCGCGCCATCGCCCAGCTCCACCGCGTTGGGCGAAGTCAGCGCCGCGTCACCCAGCAGCTGACGCGGCGCTCCGGTCGAGTCCAGCTCGTCGAGTCGCACACTGCGCTCTGGAAACAGCCCCTGCACGATGGACACGAGCTCCCGCAAGATCAACGCTGGCAGCGCGCCGCGCACCGACAAGCGCTGCAGCGGCACCACCAGCGCCTCGATCGACAAGGTGGGCAGGCTGCGCTTTTGCGCTGGCAGAAGCGCGCGCTTCGCCTTCAGCGCTTCCATACCGATGAACATCGAGCGCGGCGGCTTGAGCCCGAGCTCTTCGAGCGCCGCTCGCGCAGCAGCAAACTTCTCCTTGGCGCCCGGCTCACCGTAGGCATCCGACAAAGCTGCCGATAGACAGCGACACAAGGCGGCGTCGCAGCGATCTTGAGCGAGCTCGAAGGTGGCGATCGCCGACTCGACCAAGTGCCTCCCCTCGCCCCAGTTGCCGGTGGCGGCCAACAGCGTGCCTTCGATACGCCGCAGCACCGCGGTCACCCAAGGCGCCGGAAATGCGTCCATCAGCCGTTGCGTGCGACGAAGCGCGAGCCGCGCCGCGCCCTCCTGACCCGAGATGATCAGCGCCAGCACACCGTGCGGCATCACGTGGCGCAGCAAGAATGGCCAGCGCTTGGCCTCCGTCTCCGCGCGCTCGAACGCCGCCACCATGAGGCTGGGCTCGGCGCCGGTGACCAGCGTCTCCATGGCCTCCAAAAACGCGAGGTAGGCGCGGCAGATCGGTTTCAGCGCCGGGACGTCACAGTCGCGCAGCCGAGTCATCAGGCTCGCGAAGTCGTCGGAGCCCCCCGACAAATGCAAAACGCGGGTCCACGTGGGCAGCGCGGCTAGCGGTGGCA
The DNA here is from genome assembly GCA_036261775.1 of Polyangiaceae bacterium. Taxonomy (GTDB): domain Bacteria; phylum Myxococcota_A; class Polyangia; order Polyangiales; family Polyangiaceae; genus PMG-095. Next base: position 16,445 of record DATAKF010000073.1, read on the forward strand.
GCCCCGTCTCCTCACTCCACGCATCCAGGTCGCGCAGCGCCGCGAGCGCCGCATCGGGCCGTCCCAAACGTAGCCAAGCTTCGGCCTCCGCGCGCGCCAAGATCAGATGTTGAACGCCGTTGGCGGTCCGCCCCCCCATGGCCTGGCGCGCCCGACGAGTGAGCACCAGCACGTGATCGGGATCTGCCAGGTTGTCCAAATCGGTCTGCGCTTGGTGCGCCAACGTGCGAGCCGCCAAGATCGGATAGCCGGCTTCTTGGGCCTTCTCGGACAGCGCCTCGAAGCTGCGCGTCGCCGCCGTCGCCTTGCCGGCCATCATGGGCCGGAGCCCCTGAAATTCCTCCACGTGCAGCGCCACCAACGCCCGAAAGCCCAGCGTCGGCACTTCTTCCAGGCGGGCGTAGCCGCGCTCCAGCAGCTCGCGGTCGCCGACCAACATGCCGGCCGAAAGCGTGGCCAAAATCGCGATCGACAGCGTCTCCGGATCGCTGCCAGCCAGCAGCGCCTCCGCGCGAGCCGCGAACGCGTGCACGTAACCATGGTCGAACAAGGTCGCCAGCGGCAGCCCGCGCACGAGCGCCGCCACCGCGAACACCCGGGCCGCAATCGGTGCGTCGAGCAGCCCCGCTTCAGCGTCGCTCAAGGCGGGCGAGATGGCGACGAGCGCGCCGTTGGCGTCGCCCGTCAGCACGACTTCACTCAAGGCGATCCCAAACGCAGACAGCGCCCGCGCGTTGACGGACAAATTGCGATTCACGGCCATCAACTGCACGAGATCGTTCTGCCCGCGACGCGGCTCACCGTTCAGCACGCGCTCGACCGACAACCAGGCAGCCGTCAGGTCGTCGGCCGGTGCCGGGAGCGTCGACGCGACCGTGGCGCGCTCGCTCTCGACCGGCCCCTGTCCACCGGCTCCGCGGAGCAGCCGCAGCAGCTTGTCGAGCTCGGCTCCGCGGGGCCGACGCGACTCGCGCGCGTCTTCGGGCAGCTCCCAGCGATAGACGGTGTTGCCGGTCACGCCGAGCCGTTTGGCAAACGCGGCGCGACTCGCGCTGCCACGCAGCTCCCGAATCTGTTCGGAGGAAACGGAAGCAACCATGACGAGCGGAATACTTCCACATCTAGTCTTTGGATGCACATTGGATTACTTCCTGCATCTCTCGATCTCATTGTCGGGCGACTCCTGAATTCGTAACCACTCGTAATTATTAACTTCACACTGTGACCCGCGACGGCACGGAGCCTGCAAAAGGGCGGCCATGGTCAGCGTTGCAGAATCAGGCGGCCCACTCTCGGATGTAACGACCGAGAGCAAGGCCAAGCCGGCACCCCGCCGGAAAGTACTGTTCGTTCTTCCACTCCTCACGGCGTTGGCCGCTGCGGGAGGTGTCTGGGCGCTGGTAGGTGGCGCCAACAAAGAGACGACCGACGACGCGCAGGTGGAGGCTCACGTCGCCTTCGTGGCGCCGCACGTGGCAGGCCAGGTGAAGCGAGTGCTGGTCAAGGACAACCAGCACGTCAAAGCCGGCGATGTCTTGGTCGAGCTCGACGCTCGCGATCTCAACGTGCGCTTGGCCTCTGCCCGCGCCGACGTCGCGGCCGCCAAGGCTTCGCTCCGCTCCAGCGAGACGCAGCTCGGCGTCACCAAAAAGTCCGTTGCTTCCAACTTGGCGGTCGCGCGCGGCGGCATGGCGCAAGCGGCTTCGGCCTCGGGCACCGCCAACGCCGGCATCGAGCAGGCGCGCGCCGAGATCACCGCCGCGCTGTCGCGCCAGAAGCTGGCGCAGCTCGACTTCGACCGCACTTCTCAGCTCTTCGCCTCGAACGTCGTGGCCAAGTCGTCGTTCGACGCCACGAGCGCCGCTTTGGAGCAGGCGACGGCCAACGTGTCGCAAGCGCAGGCGCGCCTGCGCAGCGCCGAAGCGAACCGCCAAAATTCTTCGGGCAGCATCGAGTCGGCGCGCGGCCGCGTGATCGCCGCCGAGGCCGGACCGGAGCAAATCGAAGCGGCCGAGGCCGCCGTGCAGCTCGCGAGCGCCAAGCTGAGCCAAGCCGAAGCCGCGCTGCAGCAGGCCGAGCTCAACGTGTCCTACACCCAAATCAAAGCCGAAATCTCGGGCGTGGTGTCGCGCCGCTCGGTCGAGGTCGGCCAAATGGCGTCCCCCGAGAAGCCGCTGTTGGCGCTGGTGCCCCTGGACGACACCTGGGTCGTCGCCAACTTCAAAGAAGACCAGATCGCGCACATGCGCCCCGGGCAACTGGCGGAGATCGAGGTCGACGCCTTCGACGGCCAAAAGCTGAAGGGCCACATCGACAGCCTGGCCGGCGGCACGGGTTCGCGCTTCTCGCTTTTGCCACCTGACAACGCCTCCGGTAACTTCACCAAGGTCGTGCAGCGCGTGCCGGTGCTGCTGCGCATCGACAGCGTGTCGGATCTGGAGCTGCGGCCCGGCTTGAGCGCCAAGGTCACGGTCGTCACCAAGTAGCTCGTTCACCGCGCTCGCTCGCCGAAAGCACGTCATGGAAACCGAACAAGTCTCCGGCTCCAAAGTTGGCATTACGGCCGTCGTGATGACGGCCGCCCTGATGGCGATGATCGACATCACCATCGTCAACGTGGCGCTCAACGACATCCGCGCCAGCTTCGGCACCCCCATCGATCAGATCGGCTGGGTGTCGACTGGCTACATGATGGCGAACATCGTCATCATCCCGATGACCGGCTGGTTCCAGCGTCGCTTCGGCTTCAAGCGCTACTTTGCCGGCTCCATCGCGCTGTTCACGCTGGCCAGCGCCTTGTGCGGGCTGGCCTGGAGTCTGCCCAGTTTGGTGCTGTTTCGGGCCCTCCAGGGCCTCGGCGGGGGCGCCATCATCCCCACGGCGCAGAGCATCTTGTTCGCGCGCTACCCGCGCAAAGAGCACGGCATGGCCGCGGCGCTGTTCGGCCTCGGCGCCATCACGGGTCCGCTGTTTGGCCCGACCATCGGCGGCTACCTGATCGAATGGTTCAGCTGGCATTGGATCTTCATGGTCAACGTGCCGCTCGGCTGCATCGCGGCGCTGTTGGCGCTGCGCTTCATCGAAGAGCCGGGCTTCAAGGCGCCCACCGGCGAGGCCGCCAAGGTCGACGTGCTGGGCATCGTCCTGCTCGGCCTAGGTATGGCATCTCTGCAGTTCGTGCTCGAAGAAGGCAATCGCGAAGGCTGGCTCGAGAGCCACCTGATCGTGGCGCTTTCGGCCGTCGCGGCCATCTCGCTCATCAGCTTCATCGTACACGAGCTGGAGAGCCCTCATCCGGTCGTCGACCTGCGGGTGTTCGGCAACCGCTCGTATACTGCTGGCACCGGCCTGAATTTCTTGACGGGCTTCGCGCTGTTCAGCGGCTCGTACATGTTCTCGCTGTTCGCGGGCTCGGTGATTCATTACAGCGCGCTCGACATCGGCAAGGTGTTCTTGGTGGCGGGCGTGGTCTCGGTGTTCATCATGCCCTTGATGGGCCGGCTGGCGCCGCGCATGGACGGCCGCATTTTGCTCGGCATCGGCGTCACGGTGGTGGCGCTGAGCCAGGTCGTGGCCTCGCACCTGACGCAACAGGCCGGTTTCTGGGACATGGTGAAGCCGAACATGATCCGCAGCTTCGGGCTCGGCTTCATCTTCATTCCGGTGAGCGTCATGGCACTGTCGGGGCTCGCAGCCTCGCAGCGCGGCAACGCGACGGGCCTGTTCAACCTGACGCGGGAGCTGGGCGGCTCGTTGGGCACGGCCCTCATGGGCATGTTGGTGACCAACGACATGAAGCGCTTTGGCTCGTACCTGGGCGAAAACTTGTACCCATCCAACCCGCTGCTTCAGGAGCGCATGGCAGCCCTGAGCGGCTCGCTGGGCAGCCACACCGTGCAGCGCGAGCTAGTGGCCGAGAGCGTGCTCAAGCTGCAAACGACGACGCAAGCCATGGTTCAAAGCTTCGAGAATGGCTTTCGCTGGACGGCCTTTGCGATGTCCTTGGGCCTAGTGCTCGTCGTGCTGCTGAAGCGCCCCGAATCCGCCGTCGCCGTCGAAGGGGCACATTGAGTATGCTTCGGGCCGTTGACTGGTTGGAGCCTCATCGCTAGTCCCTGCGAGATTCACAGGGAGGCGGGGAGCCGGGGAGCTCCGCGAGCCCAGATTTTTGGGTTCCGCGCTGCCGCCCGCGAGGCCACAGGCCCATGGCAAGCACGCTCAAGGCCCCGTGCTCGCCTCGAGGGAAACATTTTCTGATTCGGTCCTCCGAATCAGAAAATGCGTTCTCGTCCTCGCGGACCTCCCCGCCTCCCTGTAATCTGGGAGCCGCCCCATCACCGTTGCTTGACGAGAAAGCTGACGTTGGGGTAGCCGGCGTAGGCGGCGGTCTGGAAGGCGCTCTTGACGACGAGCGAAGGTACGCTGCGATCGATCTGCAGCACCACGACACCTGGAAAGTCTTCGCCCGGGTGCAGCTGGCGCCACAGCTCGCGCTTGGCCTTGAGTTGATTGAAGAGGCCGTCCAGGCGCGTGAGGCGCCCGCCTTGCACCACGTCTGCCGAGCTCCCGGCCGGTACTCCATCGAGCAAGATCTGTCGCTGCGTGACGGCCACCACAGGCGCTTCGGTGCTGGTCTGGGCGTTCTCGGCGCTCGGCACCTTCTGCCGCTCGGGGCATTCAGCGTCGGCGCTGAAGCTGGTCAGCAGAAACAGGATCAGGCAGAGCAGGCAGTCGACTAGCGAGACGAGCGGTAGCTCGAAGCCCGTCTGTCGCCAGCGCCGGCTCAGCGCTCCCTTCAAGAAGCGCAGCGGCAGGTAGCGGAAGAACCGCGAACCTGGCCGCGAGATGGGTGACTTGAAGCGCCGAGCCAGGATGGCAGACATGTTGGGCGTTGGACTCCACCTGCCAGGCGAGCTTGGACAATTTTGTAACCACTTGAAATACATCGCATTTCCACCCACCACCGAGACCCCGCGAAAAAAAGTCGCGTCGACTGTCGATCCCCCATCGGGTCGTTCGTCGCCCCATTAGAGGCTAGTCCGAAGCGGTCCAGGTCGGATCGCCAGGCAGCCTCACAACAGGAGAAAATCACATGCGCGTTATCGTTTTGGTGAAGGCAAACAAGGATTCCGAGGCCGGCAAGCTCCCGAGCGCCGCGAGTCTCACGGCGATGATGAAGTTCAACGAAGAGCTCGTGAAGGCCGGCATCATGCTGGCCGGCGAAGGCCTGAAGGACAGCTCCAAGGGCAAGCGCATTCACTTCAACGGCAGCCAGCGCACGGTCATCGACGGTCCGTTCACCGAGACCAAGGAGCTGGTGGCAGGTTTCTGGATCTGGCAGGTCAAGTCGATGGACGAGGCCGTGGAGTGGCTAAAGCGCATGCCGCAAGAAGAGGGCAGCGAGCCCAACGACGTCGAGATCCGCCCGGTGTTCGAGATGGAAGACTTCGGCGATAACGCGACCCCCGAGACGCGCGCCAAGGAAGCCGAGCTGCGCCGCATGACCGCGAACACCTGATACTCGAGCCGGAGCGACCTCGTGCGCTCACTCGCGGCACGAGGCTCGCACGTGCTGCCCCGTCGTACCCAGCGCCGGCAGCGCCGTCGCTGGCGCTGCCACGGGCGCGGTTAAAACCGGTATCGCCCATGGCGCTACTAACCTCGAATTCTTGATCGACGCCGGGGGGGACGGCGTTAACGCTTACCCCGCGAGTCCCGCCGCGTGCGCGCAGCTGTCCGATGACTCGCTACGTGGGGCACCGCGACCTCCGGCAGCGTCGCGGCTCACACCGGCTGTCACCCGTTCGAGGCGAACCGCTGAGGTGTCGCAGCTGCGTTTCCTCGAGAACTATTTGAACACTGGCACCTACACTGGCTCCGGTGTCGAACACGCCGACTACCACCGTGGAGAGCTCGAGCTGCAGTAAGCGGGCCGCTGGTGGAGGAGTTGTTCTTACGGGCTTTGGGGACCTGCCAGCTCTCTGCTCGCGGTTTTTGCAGCTGCTAGTTAGCAGCTTTCTACCTTGCGAGTTGCACTGAAGCGGCCCGAAGCGAGCTCGTCGCTGCACTAACTCAACGTGGAGCAAACGCCGCAATGCGAGCGCTCGAGCAGCGGACTCACGCGTGGTCCGCGCCCCGTGCGGCGCGCCCCCGATGCGCGCGCTGCGTGGCTTTGCGACACAAACACAGACTCAGCCAGCAAACAGGTTTCTGCACGACGCGAGTGCCGCAACCTTTACGAATCGATATTCAGTAGCTACATTTTTTCTGGCGGGGCAGCTGCGTTGGCGAACGCTGCTGCGAAACCCCGGATGCCAGTGACCGCTCCATCACGAGGTCTCTGATGAAGTATCTATTTCCGGTTCCAGCTCTTGCCCTGCTGTCCATCGCGTCTGTCGCGTGTACGGGCATCCTCGAGGGTCAGTCTCATAGTGACCGGTCGAACGGAAGCCCATCAACAAATAATCCAGGAACGACCGGCAACGCGGGAACGACCTCCACGAACCAGACTCCATCGGCCATGCCTGCGACGGTGCCGTTCAAGGTCCGCAACACCGAGCCTGAGCTCGTGCCGTTCGAGATGCGGCTGCGGCGCATCGCCAGCGCGCTCGGCGTGTCGGTCGACAACCCCATGTTCGCCGACATGAACAGGAACAGCCTCAAGCTGGGCGACTATGACTACGCCAACGGCGCCCTGCCCGACGGCAGCTGGAACGCCAACCGCATTGCAGCGTGGATCAACGCGCTCAAGCCGGTCTGCGCCTCGCGCGAGATGAAGGCCCAATACCCGGCTCTGCCTGAAAACCTGCCGACCCTAATCCGTGCGGCTTGGGGCCACGTACCTTCGGCTGAAGACACCGCGGACTTCCAGAGCGCCATCGCCGCGGTCAGTAGCGACCCGGCCGTCACCTACGAGTCCACCTGCATGGCGGTCTTCACCGCCGCGGAGTTCGTCTACCGATGAAACACGTCATCCTCTTGGGCGTGGTGCTGACCTCTACCGGTCTGCTGACGGCTTGCGCGAACGAGCCGACCCAAACGGCCATCGCCACCGGCATGCCGAGCACGGATCCGAACAACGACATGGTCGACATGGGCCAAACGCCCGGCGTGGTCACGCCGAACGAAACGCTGCCCGTCGACGACACGTTCGAGCCGACCGTTCAGCAAACGCTCGACTACATGCGCTACCTCGGTCCTTCGCTGATCGGCCGCGTGCTGAGCGACGAGGAAGAAACGCAGCTTGCCGCCGGCGTCACCGCCGTCAAGCCGATCATCGAAGCGTGGGTGAAGGACGACGGCTTCGTCGAGGCGGTCAAGAGCATGCTGGAGATCCGGCTGGGCTCGAACGGCAAGCGCGGCAACGCCGACTTCAACCTGCCCGGCTACATCGTGCGCCACGTGGTAAAGAACAACCTGCCGTGGTCCAAGGTCGTAACCAGCGACACCTGCTACGACGCGGCGGACCAGGCCATTCCGTGTGATACCGGCGCGCCCTACACGGCAGGCGTGCTGACCACGCGCGGCTTTTTGGCGGGCAACGAGGGTCGCTTCAACCTTGGTCGCGCGCGCGCCATGCTGCTCACCTTCATGTGCCGGGACTACCCGGCCGAGCCCGAGCTTCAGCCGTACGTCGACAAGCCGCGCCTCAAGCTGATGTTCCGCGCTTCCAACGCGGACGAGCAGATGGTCGCCGAGGTGGCGGGTGGATTCGGCAACGGCCTGGCCTGCTTCTCGTGCCATGGCCAGTTCAGTAATCACTCCCAGCCCTTCGTGAAATTCGACAAGGCCGGCACCTGGATCGCCGACGCCGACGGCTCGCAGAGCATGACGGGCCAGCTGGGCGAGTCGGATCGCGGCTTGATGGCCTCGCATTTCGCCACCACGACCGAGGCAGCCTCGGAGAAGGCGCAATGGTTCGCCGCAGAGATCGACAACCTGGCGGGCGGCGCCGCCGTCATGGCCAAGAATCCGCGCTTCCACGAGTGCGCCGTGCAGCAGCTCGTCGACCTAGGCGTTGGCCTCGACCTCGGTTTCCCAACCGGCGTGAAAGGCCTGGCCGTGACGGGCGACTTCTTGACCGACATCGCCTCGTCGGT
>DATAKF010000076.1:0-29693 GCA_036261775.1 Polyangiaceae bacterium
TCATCGTGATCATGAGCCATAGCCTTGCCGCTGGCCGTGACGTGCTGCGCCGCGTGTCAATGATGCTGACCGATCTCGGCGTCGACCACGAGGCGACGGCCGACAAGATTGCGATTCCGAGCCGCGGCGTCGAGTTTCGAAACTACGCGCCGAACCTGGTCAGCTTTCTGGGCATTACGGCGGTTGCCATCTTTCTGGATGAGCTAGCGCACTGGCGCGACTCTGACAGCGGAGCGAACCCGAGCCGCGAGATTCTTGCGCGCTTGCTGCCGACGATGGCGACGGTTCCCGAGGCGCGCCTGCTGCTCGTGTCGTCGCCGGCAGGCTTCGACGACGTGCACGCGGAAAAGGTCACGCAAGGCGACACCAGCGAGCAATGTGTGAGCGTCGTTCCGAGCTGGGAAGGGAACCCGACGCTGACAGAGGAGGGCTGCCGCCGCGACGCGACCGACGAAACCGCCTTCCTTCGCGAGTACGCCGCCCAGCCGCAAGAGACGAAAACGCTCAAGCCGTTTGTGCGCGATGACGTCGAGCACGCGCTGGCTCGCGACTTCGACCGCGGACGACCGGCAGGCAAGCGCGTTGTTTGCGCCGACCCGTCGAGTGGCACGGGCGGCGACGCATTCGCGTGGCTCGTCGCGGGCTGGAACCAGCGAGCCGACGGAACGCGCGTGCTTTGCGTCGACTGGCTCGAAGCCGAGCGCGGCAAGTGGGCACATCGCAAGGGCGGCGCCGAAGTGTGCGCTGCGCTGGCTGCTGACGCGAAGCGCTTCGGCGCCGACTTGGTCACGACCGACCAGCGCGAAACGCTGCTGATGACAACGGAGCTGCCGCGCCACGGGCTGAAAGTCGAAGTGTTCGCGCACACAACCGAGAGCAAGACAACGGCCGTCGAACGCCTGCAGCTGCTGCTTTCAGAAGGTCAGCTTGCTCTGCCGCAGCGTGAGGGCAACCGCATCAAAAAGCAGCTGCTCGACTTCCAGCAGACGGAAACGCGCACCGGGCTCAAGCGCTTCGCGTCGCGACAGAGCGCAGCGGGTGGTGATGACCTTGTCGCCGCGCTGCTCACGCTCATGATGGCGGACGCCGCTGGCTTGCTAGAAGGCTCACCGAACGCACGCACGCGCCGAAAGGACCCGAAGCCGCGCATGGTGGGCGAGCCGTCACAATGGGCGAGTACCAGCGGCGGGGGCATCTTGGATCGCGTGAAAGTCGAACAGCGCAGCGGGTGCGTGACTATCGGCCGTCGACCGCGCAGCCAATTCGACGGAGGTAGTTTCTAGTGACCTTCGCGCTCGACGCAACTTTGTTGGAAGAGCCGATGCCCGCGCAGCAGCGCAAGGGTCCCTGGCTCTTGCACGGACTGCCGGGAGTGCCTCGCGGTGCACTTGAGGCGCTGGAAGTGGACGTGGAAGTGCGCGTCCTGGTGCGCGCTGCTGATGGTTCCGAAGCGCTTTGGGTCGGACGCGTGATTGCCAAGAATAGCGACCGCTTCGCTCTGGCGCCATGGGGCATGACAGACGCTCTGACGTTCCGACTGTCGAGCGTGGTCCGCGCTGGTGTCGTGCCCCCGCACACTTGGGCCGAGCGCCAAGCTGTCTTGCTGCGCCAGCGCCGCGGACTACCTGCTCATTGAAGCGCGCTAGCTCGCCGCATCGATCTGCGCGATCGTCTCGCGAAACCAGTCGCCCCACACAGCGACAGACGTGCACAATTCAAGGTGGTCCGGTGCGGGGTTGTAGTCGGTGGCGACCGCAATAATCTGTCCCATCTTTGAAGGCGACCACAGGTTGCCTTCACCGACGCTGCGAAAGCGCCAGAGCGGCCCTCCGCTGATGCCCCGCGGATGCACAAGGTCGAACGTCTCGCCCGCTGCGATAGCCGGGAACACAGGGTCTGCGGACGTGCGCGCGCCTTCCTTCCAGCGCGCCTGGTATCGACCATTTGCGTCGAGTTCTGGTGCAACAAGCGTCGCGTAGCTCACACAGGCAAACTCGTGGAGCGCGGTCGTCTTGCTCTGGACGATCGTTCGTCGGTACATGGCCGGATACCCGCAGAGGATCATCGGGTTTTGCTTCGAAAAGTCAGTGTCCGCCGTGGCTGCTACCACCTCCGCCGGGACCGCAAGAGGGCCGAACATTCCCTCGGCTTCGGCGGAGATCATCGTGACCGCCAAATCGACGGTCGCGCTCGGGTGTTCCCAACGCGCTCCGAGCGCGTTTGAGACGCTGCCTATCTCACCCCCGATCGACATGCCGGTAGGCCGAAGGTCTTCGAAGTTGTGCTTTGCCGTGAGCACGACCGTGCGTCCGCGCAGCGTCCGGATCAGCGTTCCAGAACCGGCCTTGGCCTTTTCAATCTCGAGCGTTCCGACTGGACCGTCTACGAGAAACACCACGGGGCCCCGCGCGTAGTCTTGCAGTGCCCCCAGCGCTTGGCCCTTCACGTCCCATGAGCTGAGATCAAACATTCGACCCTCCTGCAGAGGCCGGACCCGCGTCGATCTTGGCGATCGTATCGCGGAACCAGTCGCCCCAAGTCGCGACCGACGGGCAAAACTCGATGCTGTCCGGCGGAGGGAGATAGCTGCTCGCGATTCCTATGAGTCGTCCCGCTTTCGATGGCTCCCAGACTTCGCTCTTGCGCCACTCCTTGCGGAAGCGCCAGAGCGGCCCCCCACTGATGCCACCGGGATGCGCTAGGTCGAAGAGCTGACCTACCTTGATGCCGAGTTGTCTCGCAGCGTCGCTCGCGCTTGCGGGGATCGTTCCTGACAGCTCACCCTCGCCCCACGCCACTCGGTACCGGCCTCGCTCGTCCTTCCCGTTGACGTCGGTCGAATAGGTCACACTCGCGAAGTCATGGTCGACTCGCCGATTGCTATGGTCGACGGCAGTGCGGCGATAGCGGGCGAGGAAGCCGCAAATCATGGCCGTGTCGCCCTCGGGGTCTTCTTCGTTCGTTCCCGCAACCAAGTCACAAGGCAACGCAGCGTGTGCGAAGAGAGCTGCAGCCGTTGGCTTTAGGCGCGCGACGGCAACGTCGACGCTGGGGTGCCAAAATTGCTCTCCGATGGCATCGGGAACACCGTGCTGGACCGCGCGACCGCCAAGCGCGAATTGCGCGGGCGGATCGTCCTCAAAGACGTGACGTGCAGAGAGCACGACCACGTGACCGCCGGGTGTCCGCAGAACGGTTCCGCTACCGTTCGGCGCGAGGGCGCTTTCAGCGTTGATCTCACCCTCCAGAAGAAACACAAGCGCGCCGCCCGCGAAGTCGTTCAGAGCATCGGAGGCTGCTTCGTCCAAGTCGCTCATGGCACGAAAGTCTAGGCAGAAGACCGAACGATAGCGAAGCCTTCATTTCTTCGCACCGGCCTGCAGTTTGCTCCGCACGCGATAGATTCTGATCGCCGCTGGAGAAACGCGATTCACGGCCCCTCGAATCTTATCGAGCTTCGTGCCGAGTTCGCTGCCTTCCACATACTCCTCGAACGCGTTCGCAGCGATGCGCTTGGCGAGGCCGAGGCCAAGCACAGTTGTAACCGCGTTGACTATCGCGCCGCTGCCCAAGGCCAGTCCGCCAGCCTTCCCGAGGTCGCCGACCACGTCGACCTCACCAACTTCCAGCGCCTTCTGTCGTAGACGCCCGACCTCGCCGTTCAGGCGCAGTACCTTCTCCCGCAGTTCCTGCCGAAGGATTGAGTCACCAGACCCTTGGAGCAACTCAGCCGTGATTGCCCAAATCCGCTTCGTCTCGGCCTGGTCGAAAACCTCCGCGTACTCAGCAGCCGGGACCGAGCGATTGTAGCTAAGCTCAAGCACATCAACTAATTGGGCAAGGGAGTCGACCGCGGACTGACCGATGACCGGCGGTGCGCTCCGGAAGAACGGCAGGACGGCGTTCAGAACCGGCAAATTGAACATCATCCCTTCGTTGAGCGATGCGTTGAAGGCTTGTGCCAGGGCGATGTCCTTGCTCGCCACATGCGCGTCCAGCTCAACCGTCTGCGCGATAGCCTTTGATTCAAACGATGCCGCCTTAGCAGCGAACGCTTGAACGGCAGCGGCCCCAGGGGAAAGGTCGCCGAGGGCAATGTGTCCGCGGTGAAAGGCGAGCCCTTCAAACGATTCCGCGGCCTGCGTAAGGAACGCGAATATCTCCCGCGCCATCGCCTCGGGGCCAGATTGCGCAAACCGATCGTTTAGCTCGATCGAGACCCGCAGGAGTTCACGCGCGGCCTCGCGATCGTTACGCAGGAGCGCCAGCACGGGCGACGAGGTCCAACCGTGCCGCAAAGCAACGAAGTCCAGTTGACGAGGACTAATGAACGGCAGATCCGGCCTGTCGAGCCAAGGGTCAATGACCTCCCGCGGGTAGCGGCCCAGGTTGAACTTGAAGACGGGCATGATGCGCCCGAGGCGAGTGAACTCTAGAAAATCCTCGCGACTCATCCCGAAGTGGCGCTCAAAATACGTTTCCGGCTCTTTGTCGGAGCCCAGCATCTCCACGTAGATGCGATCGTAGAGCGGCAGGATGCAATGAATGGGAACGAGCGAGGACTTGAGAGATGGGGTCGAGAAGACAGCGGTTCCGGCGAAGTCGTCGACTGGGGAGAAGCGTTCGACCTTGCCCGTGACTAGAGCTTGGATACGTGTCGCGTATATGTCTTCGTCTTCTTCCGTCGCGCGAACGATTCGAGGTTCGCGTCTAGGCACCGTGAAGCCAGAGTTTTTCAGCTGGTTGAGACTATTTGACGGCGCGATGGCCGCAACGTCGAACGGCAACCCCGCATAGCCAACGGCCAACAGGGCCGCCCTGACGTCCCCCAAGAGCTTCGCTGAGCACGACCCATCTTCGTGTCCGACTTCGAAACGTACACCCCGAGGTTCTGGGTCCTTCGTTTCGACCACGACAAGCCTTCCGAGCGCAGGCACTACCGCGACTAGCGTCTTCTTGAGCTGCGAGACTGTCTGGCCCGCGAGATGTGCAGCGAGCGCCAGGCGTGGCGGAACGTCGCTGCGGATTGTCGAATCGCCCGGTCCTTCCATGATGGTTGCCCCAACGCCCGCCACCCTGAACCTGTCCAGGAGTTCATTGGCGTGCGCCTTCACGTCTTCAAACTCAACACCGGGAAGCGCCGTCAGGCGGGCTTCGAAGCGGAAGGGCGCAACGGTTGCGATGTCAGCTGAGGCGATGCCCGGTACGTGGCGCAGCAGCAGCCGCTTCAGGCTAGCGGTCGTCGTCATGCCGCAATGCTAGCGCATTGTGGTTTTTGTTATGGAATGGTTACGCGGGGTTACGCGTCGACAGCAGCCAAAACCGAACTTTCGCGCTTTCCATGCGCCCTTCTGTGGATACACACTGACCACATGAAGGCGGACAGCATCCACATCCGCATGACCGGGCAAGACCGCGCTGTCTTTTGCGCGGTGGCGGAAGCGTTGGGCCTCGCGGACATGTCCAGCGCAGTGCGCTTCGTGATGCGCGACAAGCACCGTAAGCTCGGGCTGGCACTGCCAGCGGCCGGCTCGAAGAAGAAGCGCGCCGGTTCGGCAAAGCCGACGCGCAGTGCGCCATAACCCTGCTGAGGAGCAACGCATGTCACGCGAACTAACCGGCACTCTCGTCCACCAGAAGCGCGGCTGGTGCGCGCGCATCCCGCAGGTAGTGGAAGGCGTGCGGGTCAAGCCGATCTACTTTCTCGGCACCGATTCGCGAGCGCTCGCCAAGCGGCGTATGCAGCGACTGATTGCCGACCTCGAAGCGGGCAAGGTGCCGGACGAAAACGCGGGCACGCGCCCTGAAACCGTCGCCGAAGCTGCAGGCCGCTGGCACGTCCAGCGCGTGAAAGACGGCGTGAAGAGCGCGAAGACAGAGATCGCGCGGCTGCGCGCATTCGCGTTGCCCACTCTCTCGGCGCTCGATGTGACCGCGGTCGAGCCCACAGACATCAACGAAGCGTTGGACGAATGCAAGGCCGCCGGTAAGAGCCGACAGACCGCCGAGCATTTGAAAATGGACCTGTCCAACGTGTTCGCCATGCTCAAGCGCGAAGGCGCGATCAAGGCGAGCCCGGTTGATGACGCGACGTTGCCCAAGTTCCAGAAGCAGGTCACTAAGCAGCGTGCCGTACTCACCGACGCCGAGCTGGCGCGCTACCTCGCTTGGGCGCACCCGCAACCGCGCTTTCGGGAGGCGGCGCTAGAGCGGCAGATGATGAGCATCGTGGCGCGCTGCTTCGGGGGCCTACGCACGGGCGACCTTCACGCGATCCGTTGGGAGTCGTTCGACGTCGAGGGCGGGCGCTTCGCGTTCGGCTGGGCGCCTCGCCAGAAGACAGGCGCGCCGCAAAAACTCGAGGTGCCGGCGGTCCTCCGCCCCTTCCTTCATGACTGGTGGGAGCGGCGCGGCAGGCCCACCCAAGGGGTGCTGTTCGCCGCCCGCCGGGGCAAGCGCGTCGGCGCCGAGAAGAAGAAGACCAGCCACGCCGAAGCCTTCCGCCGCGACCTCGAACGCGCTTTCGGCCTGGTGACCTGGAAGCAGACCGGCACCGACCGCAAGGGGAACCCGGTCGGGGTGTGGGAGCCGACCCCGGGCAGGGTCCGCACCCGCCGCGAGCTGGAGCTGTTCGAGCCAACGGACTTTACGCTGCCGGTGGACTTCCACAGCTGGCGCCGTGCCTACTCCCAGGCGTTGGCCGAAGCCGAGGTCACCCTGCAGCAGGCTCAAGCCCTGGCCGGCCATGCATCGCTCGCCGCCCACTCCCGCTACATCCAGAGCGCCCAGACGATGCGCAGCATGCCGGCTGCGGCGCTGCCCGCTTGGGGCTCGTCGGACATTTCGGGTGTCCAATCGAGCTGGCCAGCGGTTCAAAACGACCAAGAAGCACCGCGAAAAACGGGCAACCACCAAGGCGAACGGGCCAGCGAAAAACGCCGGCCCGTTCAAGGCAACTTACCACCTGGGTCGCGAGCTTATTGATGTAGTCCGAACCCCTAGCGTAGCTAGGTGGGAGACTCTTATTCCCCGGCTTCTGGCTTCCCGGTGAGAAAATCCGGGCTTGCACTCCACCAGAGACTCGTCTCCCGGTTCGATTACTTATCGGGATTCGTTACTACGACTCGCGCGCCCCGCAGAGGGAGCCACTCCTGATCCTATGGATCGGAAACGAGTCCGTCAACGGCCGCGCTGCTTGTTTGGCTCGCTTCGCGTCGCCAAAAACTGGGCCAAAGTCGCCAATCTTTGCACTTTGGCGACATGATCGAGTCCGGCAGCCACGCGGGTGGCGGTTTCCCCACCTCCACCACCCCGCTCTCCACCCCGCCCGCGGGTCCCGAGAGCCCGTCCCCGACGGCGGCGGCGCCGCCTTCGGCCGACGGTTCGAAGTCGGGGGCGCGCGCGGGTGAGGCACGCTTCGTTGGACCCGGCGTGCTGGCCGAGCTGCTGAGCGACGCGGACGCCGAGGGCTTTCTGACCGTGCAGCTCGACGCCCCGGGGCCCGGACACCGCGGCCGCCTAGGCGTGATGGTCGAAGCCGCCGTCGAGCAAGCGCTGGAGCGGCGAGGCGCCTGCCCGCCTGGCGTGGCCGCTGCGACCGATCTCGCGCTGTCGCTGGCCGACCAACTATACCGGGCTCGCTTGGTCGAGCTGCGCGGCATCGCGCTCGGCCTTGGCACCTTGGGCGGCATGGCCGACATCGAGCACACGCTCGACACCGAAGACAGCGCGGTCTTGCGCTACCTGCTGACGGCAGCCGCGCTTCATCCCTTGCGCATCTACCTCAACGCGGCCGATCGCGGCCTGCGGGTCTTCACGGTGCCGGTGGCGCTCCACGACTTGATGCCGGGCAGCGCGCCGAGCTCCATCGTCTGCTTGGAGACCGCCCAGCCGCCTTCGGTGGCGCCGGCAGTGGCCCGCAGCGCAGCCGCGATGGAACAGAGCCAGCAGCCACCGGCCGTTCGCGAGAACGCGCTGGAGGCGCTGGAGGGCGACGACGAGCTCGAGATCGCTACGGTGGTGCCGCCGCACGTGCAAGTCGCCGAAGCACGAGCCGCCAGCGAAGTGCTGGAGGCGTTGACCCCGCCGCCGAGCTCGGAGTCGGGCATCGACCTCAGCCCGCCCGATTTGGCCGCGTTTTCGACGCCGCCGCCCGTGGTGGCGCGCGCCTTGCCGCCTGCACCGGCCGAAGACGAGGCGCCGTTCGAGCCGAGCCCCATCCCGCCCGAGCCGTTCGAGCGCGGCCCGCTGTACGCCTCCGCAGAGAACGACTGGCGCACCTGGGCCGACGAGCTGTCGACCGCCCGCGGCCCGAAGCCGCTCAGCGTGATCGAGCGCATGTTCGTGAGCGCCTACGTGCCGCTGGCCGACGCCGTCGCGCGCGGCATCGGTGACGCCTCGGCCAAGCAGGTGCTGACGACTTGGGCCACGTCCTTCGAGCAGAGCTACCGTGAGGCCTTCGCGGCCCTGCGCGTGCGCGGCAAGCGCCCCAGCATGGTGCTCGACATTCCGGAGATCGCCCTGCGCATCGGTCGCCTGCACGGCGCGCGTCGCGTCGAGCTGATCGCGGTCGATGGCATGCGCTTCGATCTGGGGCTGCGCGTCGAGCAGCGCGTGCGCTGGCGCATGGCGCAAGAGGTCGCGCTCACCGAGCGGCTACTCTTGTGGAGCGCCCTGCCCTCCACCACGGACGTGCAGCTCGAGCTGCTGGGCCGCGGCCCGGAAGCGCTCAAGACCTGGACGGGCGAGGTTTCCTCGGAAATTCCGGTGGCGCGCGGCCAAAACGCCCGCACCCCGCGGCGCGTCAAGGTCGGGCATCGGGACCTGCTCAAGCTCGACCTGGTGGAAGCGCGGCTGATGGAGCCGGGCGATCACGAAGCCGCGCGCCTCGACGACTTGGCCGACGAGCTCGCCGAGGTCCTGTCGGCTCAGCTCGCCCGCCTGCCTGCGCGCACGCTCGCGATCGTGTTCGGCGACCACGGCTTCAAGCTCGACCCGATGGAGTCCGGCACCACCTCGGCCAAGAGCGGTGGCGCTTCGCCCGAAGAGGTCCTGGTGCCTGCCTTCGCGTGGCTCGTCGGCGGCGTTCACTGAGCGCAGCCCAGCGGGATCGCAGGAAGGCGGGAAGGCGGGAAGGACTTGGGGTGGGTCTTTCCCCAAATCCTTCCTCTCTACTTCCTGTCTTCCCGCCTTCCTGCGAACTCAGTCTTCAGCGGTAGACGGAGCCGCAGCGGGGCCGTCTAGTAGCTGATCGAGCTCTTTTTCGCCGCGGTCGACGGGACCGGTGTTCTTGCGGCGTTTGCGCCATTCGATGACGTCGTCGAAGAGCGAGTAGAAGACGGGGACGGCGACGAGCGTGAGCAGCAGCGAGAGAGTCTGCCCGCCGATCACGATGCCGGAGATGTTACGGTTGTTGCCGGAGCCGATGCCGCGCGAGAGCGCGAGCGGGATCATGCCGGCCACGAAAGCCAGCGTCGTCATCAAGATCGGGCGCAAGCGGTCGCGGTTGGCTTCGAGGATGGCCTCGAGGCGGGGCCTGCCCTGCGCGCGCAGGTGGTTGGTGTGATCGATCTGCAAGATCGAGTTTTTCTTCACCACCCCGAACAGCACCAGGAGCCCGAGCGCCGACATCAGGTTCAAGCTCTGCCCGAAGATGATCAGCGAGATGAGCGCAAACGGCACCGTTAGGGGCAGCGAGATCAAGATGATGAACGGGTTGAGCCATGACTCGAACTGCGCCGCCAAGATCAGGTACATGAAGACGAACGACAGCCCGAAAGCCAGCATGAAGCCGCCCGCCAGCTCGGAAGACGACTTGGAGCGCCCCGTCGGCACCAACCTGTAGGCGGGGCCCGTGTGCTGCTTTTCGAAGGCGTCTTTGACCGCCTTGACGACGTCGCTTTCACCGAAGCCGGGCGCCACATTGGCCATGAACGTGACCTGTCGCTGCCGTCCGAGACGGTTGACCTGCGAAGGGCCGGTTCCTTCACTGACGCTCACGACGGACGCGAGCGGCACCGTGCCGAACTTCTTGGAGGGCACGGTCATGAGCGAGATGCCGCTCACGTCGCGCCGGTACTGCTTGTCGGCGCGGAGCCGTACGTCGTACTCCTCGCCTTGCTCGGCGAAGGTGGACGCTTTCACACCGGCCACCAGCATGCGCAGCGTGTCGGCCACGTCGGCGACGTTGACGCCCAGGTCGGAGGCGCGGTCGCGATCGATCGCAACGCGCAGCTCGGGCTTGCCAGTGATGAGATTGGTGTCGTAGTCGACGACGGCCGGGTTCTTCTTGATCTCCGGGCCCATCTTGGCGGCCAGCGCCTCGAGCTCGTGCAAGTCCGGACCGGCCAGCACGTACTGCACGGCGGCGGACGAAGCGCCGGTGCTGATGGCGGCGACCTCGGCCACGCTGACCCGCAGTTCCTTGGGTAATTTGGCCAAGATTTGCTTGCGGGTCTGGTCCATCAGCTGCAGCTGCGTGACCTTGCGCTCGCGCGGGTCTTTCAAGGCGACGTAAACGCCCGCCAGGTTCTGCACCTTGGCATCGCCGGCCGCGACGGTGGTGACGGTGTGCACGACGCCGGACAGCCGCCGCACCTGCTGCGCCACGCGCTCGGCGATGAGCGCGGTCTCGTCGGCGCTGGTGCCCTCGGGAGTGCGGATATCGACCTGAAACTGTCCTTGGTCATCGACGGGCACGAAGCCGGTCGGCACGTGCTTCATGAGCTGCGTACACGAACCAAGTGACAGCGCGCACGCCACGACCACGACCCAGCGATGGCGCATGCACCAGGCCAAGATCCCCATGTAGACGCGCTCGACGGGACGGTAGAACCAGTCGACGATGCGGCTCAGCCCCTTGCCCTGGTTGTGGGCCACGCCGCCCAACAGCCGGGCGCTCAGCGTCGGCGTGAGCGCGAAGCTGACCAACATGGACACGCCGACCGCGAAGGCCATGGTGTAGCCGAAGTTCTTCAAGAAGCGACCGGGGATGCCGCCTACGAACGCCACCGGCACGAACACGGCCATCAAAGACAGCGTCGTAGCCAGCACTGGCAGGCCAATCTCGCGCGTGGCCAAAACGGCCGCCGGGAAGGGCTTGACGCGCTTTTCCTCGATGTAGCGCACGATATTTTCGAGCACCACGATCGCGTCGTCGATCACGATACCGACCGCCAGCGCCAGCGCTAGCAGGGTGATCATGTTCAACGTAAAGCCGATCATCCACATCAAGGCGAACGTGCCAATAATCGAGATCGGGATCGAGATGGCGGCGATCAGAGTGCTGCGCGCGTTGCCCAAGAACAGCAGCACGACGGCGGCCGCGAGCAGCGCGCCGATGACCAAGTGCTCTTTCACTGCGCCGACGCCAGTGCGGATGGCTGCCGAGTTGTCGCGCACGACCTCCAGGTTGATGCCGTGCGGCAAGGTGCGCTTCACCTCGTCTAGGCGCTTGAGCACGCTGTCGACGACGTCCACCGTATTGGTGCCGGACTGCTTCCGCACCGACAACACGACCGTGCGCTCGCCGTCGTAGTTGGCGATGCTGGTCAGCTCTTCTTCGCCGTCTTCGATGGCCGCGACGTCGCCGATGCGCACGTTCGAGCCGCCGTCGTTCTTGACGACGATGCGCTCCAGCGCGTCGACCGTGGCCACGCGACCCGCGATACGCAGCGTCACGGCCTGCGGACCCGTGTCCACGCTGCCGCCGGGGGTCGTCAAATTTTGCTGCGCCAGCGCTCTTTGGACGTCGACCGCAGTCAAATTGTAGGCGCGCAGCTTGATCGGATCCATGCGCACGTGAATCTGCCGAGCGCGGCCGCCGATGATGGTGACCTGGCCGACGCCAGAGATGCTCTCGATCTGCCGACGCACGCGCTTGTCGGCGATCTCGGTCACTTCACGGATTGGCAGCGTGGAGCGCAACGCGACCAGTAACACCGGGATGGCCTGCGGATCGACCTTGGTGACCACGGGCGGATCGATGCCGCGCGGCAGGTCTTTCATGACCAAGCCGATCTTGTCGCGCACGTCTTGCGCGGCGACATCACTCGGCTTCTCGAGCTTGAACGCGATGGCCACCTGCGAGAAGCCTTCGCTGGAGGTCGAGCGCAGCTCGTCGATGCCGTCGACCGTGTTGACGGTACCCTCCAGCTTGTCGCTGATGTCGGTCTCGACCTCTTCAGGCGCCGCGCCGTCGAGCGTGGTGGTGACCAGCACGAAGGGCAGATCGATGTTCGGGAATTGATCGAGGCCCAGGCGGGTATAACCAACGCCGCCCAGCACCACGATCACCAGCATCAAAACGCCAGCCAAAACCGGGCGCCGGACGCAAACTTGGGCAAGCCATTGCATGCTGAATGCTCCCTTTTGGCGCCTACTTGACCTTGCGCCCGTTGCCCAAGCCGGTCAGGTCGGACACTACGATTTGGTCGCCCTCTTTCACCCCGCGCGTGATGGACACGCGATCACCCAGCTTGGGGCCGACGGCTACCACTCGCTCCTCGAGCCGACCGGCCACCACCGCGAAGACTCGGGATTGGTCGTCACGCTCGTTCACGGAGCGCGCGGCAACGCTGGGCAAGCGCTGGCTGCCCACCGTCAGCTCGACGTCGGCGAACATACCAGGCATCAGCAGCCGCTCGCTGTTGGGCACGATGGCTTCTGCCACTAGGTCGCGCGTCGTGGCGCGCAGCGCGCCCGAGACGAAGCGCACCTTGCCCTGAAAGCGCCGGTCCGCGTACGCCGACACCATGAAGCTGACGTCAGCGCCCTCCTTGACGTTGGCCACCTGCGCCTCCGGCACCGTGATCTGAAGGCGCAGCGGATCCGCCGAGACGATGGTCACGACCCGTGAATCTTGGCGCACGAACTGGCCCACCTCGACGTAGCGCTCGGTGACGACGCCGGCGAAGGGCGCCCGAATCACGCCGTCTCCCACGTTTTGCGCGGCCAATGCAGCGCGCGCCGAGGCCGCCTGCACGTTGAGCGGCAGCGTTTGGCACTGGCCGATCTTCTGTTGGTATTCCAGGTCGCTGATGGCGCCCTTGGCCTTGAGCTGCTCGTAGCGATCGCATTCGATGCGAGCCAGGCCCGCTTGCGCCTTGATGCTGTCGACCTGGGCGCGCGCGTCGGCGGCCGAGAGGGCTGCGGCGCGCGTGTCCAACTTGGCGAGCACCTGACCAGGCTTGATCTGCTCGCCGCGCTCGACCGACGTCGCGAGCACTCGGCCGTTGGCGTTGGCGGCCAGATCGGTCTCGCGATCACCTTTGAGCGTACCGGTCAGGCGCAAGGTGCGGGGCACCTCGATGACCTGAACCGCCTCCGTCTGCACGCTGACGGGTGGCTCCTCGCGATTGGCGGCTGCCGCGTCGGCGTTTTTGCCCTTGCAGGCGGCGAGACCGAGCACGCTGCAAAGCGCGCCGAGCCAGAGAAGCGATTGAGAGAGCACGGGACGGGTCATGGAATTGGAAAGGGGCATCAACGGGGTCGCTTGTCTGAAACGGGAACGCCGCTCGCGAGCCGGAGCGAGGCGCGCGCGAACGCCAGATCGGCGTCGGCCTGAATCTTCGCGGCGGCGGCCAAAAAGGCCTCGCGCTGCGCTTGGGTGACGTCGAGCTGAGTCGCGACGCCGGCTTGGTAGCGCTCGGTCGAAAGCTCGGCCGCCCGGGTCGCGGCCTTGGCCTGAGCGCTGGCCGCGCGGCTCTTGGCGACGCCAGCTTCGACGCGCCGAAAGGCTTCGAAGGCGGCGTCCTCGGCAGCGCGCCTGGTGCGCTCTACCCGAACGCGTTGCACCTCCAGCGCGGCGCTCTGCGCATCGCTGCCGGCGATCGTGCCGTAGTCGAGCCGCCAGGCCAAAATCAGCTGCAGCGTGTAGGCGCTGTTCCGGCCGTTGAAGCCCGTAGCGTTGGTGATGCGCTCTTGCGCCGAGCCAGACAAGGTCGGCAAGAGCGCGCGGCTCGCGGCTTTGCGATTCTGGTCAGCGGCTTCACCGAGCTTCTGCGCGACGCGTTGCCCGGGCGTGGTGGCGGCCAAGCTGAGCCAATTCCCGAGCGTGCCTTCCGCGTGCAGGTCGTCTTCCGGAAAGCCCTCGGCGGCGTCGGGCGACAACCCGCTCAAGGTCTCGAGCGCGCGCCCGGCCAGCGCCGAACCGAGCTCCGCGTCGGCCAATTCTTGCTCGGCGCGCGACACGCTGGCTGCGGCGCGTTCATGGTCCAAATCAGTGGCAGCGCCAGCGGCGCGCCGGTCATCCACGTTCTTCAGGTTTGCTTGCGCGGCCTTGATCGACTCGCGCGCCGAGCGCACCAGGGCATCGGCTCCCAAGAACTGGTAGTACGCGCGCGCCACGCTGCGCGACACGTCGATGGTCGTGGCGCCCTTTTGCTCGCTGGCGCTGGCCGCCAAAGCCGAGGCCGCCTTGTAGCGGTGGTAGCTTGCCAGGTCGACGATTGGCACGTCGAGCTGCAAGAACGCGTCGAGCTGGTTGAGCGGTGTGATGACGATCTTGTTGGCGGTACCGGGCAGCTGCACGGCCGACTCGTACTGGTTACGCGTGTAAACACCGCGCGCCGAGAACGACGGCGTCAGCTTGCCGAGCGCGACGTCGGCTTCGGCCGAGCGCTGGCGCTCGGTTGCAGTCGCTTCGCGCGCTTCGAAGCTCTGCGTCTTGGCGCGCTCCAAAAACGCATCCAGCGGCTGCGTGGCGTGTGCCGTGCCTGCCATTGCCGAGATCAGCGCTGCCACAGCGCCAGAAATTCCGCCAAATCCGTAGCGTTTCATCACGTTCCTTCTCCAGCTTCAGTCCGGCGCCGCGCAGCCACGCTGTCGGGCCTGACGCTGGCCAACAGCACGTCGACGACCTGTGCAGCAAACTCATGGTGAGTCAGACCGCTGCGCGGTCCGCCCACGAAAAGCTCCGTCATGCAGAAGTGATGCAAGCTGCCGATCAGCATGCGCGACATCACCTCGGGCTCCGCCACTCGCCAACGCCCTGCCTCCAGCTGCCGCGCGAAAAACGCGTTCAGGGCGCTGAGTACGCGCTGGTACCGTGTGGCACGCTCCGAAGAGCGCTCGGCGCACAGATGATTCTCTGGGTTCGACCAGGACATCATCATTACGGGCATGGCCACCCGACCGAACTCGATGAAGCTCTCGGCGAACTTGACCAGCGTCTGCCGCGGGTCCTGCGCCGCAGCAGGCGCCAACAGCTCCTCGACCAGCGTCAAGGCCGTGTCCGGGTCGAAGTTCATCGCCGCGCGGAACAGCTCTTCCTTCGACTTGAAGCGGTGGAAGATGGTGCCCTCGGCGATGCCGGCCCGCGCTGCTACCTCGGACGTGGTCGCCCGGATGCCCAGCTCCAAGAAGACCTGACGGGCGACCTCCAACAGGCGCTCGGTCGAGATGACCGGAGGCCGGCCACGCGACCGACCGGTCGCCTTTGAGGGGCTTCCAGCCGAATTCGGCGACGAAGTGGGGGCAGTGGGAACGCGGGAAGACTGGGCCACGGTTTTATTGAGTACGGCCTCACATAATTCAGGCCCCCCCAACCGCAAGCCCCCAATGCAGTGAAAAAACGTTAAGCCGGCAGCAGCACAGCGCTCTGCACCAGCTCGGCCGTGGCAGCGACTCGAGCGCGAAACTGCCGCCCCTGTCGCAGCTCCTCCGACCAGTCGACGCTCAGCGACAACGTCAGCTCGCCCGCGAAGAGCGTGCCTTGCGTGTTCCCCTGCACCGCCGTCACGCGCGCCGCGGCAAAGTCCATGAAGCGCCCCATCAGAGGGTGCAGGCACTTGTACAGGCTCTCTTTGGCCGAGAACGCGAACGTCAGCAGCTGGTGGTCGGGCAAGCTCAGACTTTGCGTCAGCAGCGCCCACTCTTCGTCACCGCAAATGCGCGCGCGCAGCTCCGCCTTCGTCTCCGGCCCCATCACGCGCTCCACGTCGATGCCCAAAGAGCGCACGTGCTCGGTGCGAGCAACCGCGCAGAACGCGCGCCCCGCGCCGTGCGTGATCGAGCCCGCGACCTGCGCCGGCCAGCGCGGGCTGCCGTCTTCATTGCGACCTGGTAGCCCCCCAAGGCCCAGCCCCGCGAGCGCCCGTCCCGCAGCAAAGCGACCCGCCAAAAACTCCGCGCGGCGCTTGGGCACGGCCTTGGCCGGCAGTCCTTCGACCGACAGCTCGCCCAGCTCGGCGATCACGGCCTCGTAGTCGACGACGGCAAAGCCAGCGCACACGACGTTCGGCCCCAAATCGAGCTCGAACGGCGCGGCCGTGAGCGAGCCGGCCACCCTCACTCCGGATCGATGATGGCGCTCTGGGTAGCGCCGCTCGGCATCGGATTCTGTTCTTTTTCGAGGTAACGGAAGATGGTGCGCGGGTCGACGCCCAAATCACGCGCGGTTTGGGTGCGGTTGCCGTTGTTGCGCTCCAGCACCTCGAGCACGTAGCGACGCTGGAAGTCTTCTTTGGCCTTTTCGAGCGGCACGATGGGCTGCTCGGCTTCGGGCCCCAGATCTAGATCTTCTGGCCCAAGCAAGGTGCGATCGCACAGCACGAGCGCCTTCTTGATGCGGTTCTCGAGCTGGCGGATGTTGCCCGGCCAAGCAAACTTCTTGATGGCGGCCAGCGCCTGCGGCGCGAAGCCGCGCACGGGGCTGTTCAGCTCGTCGGCGTGCTTGCTGAGCAGCGCCTTGGCGATGATGAAGACGTCGTCCCCGCGATCACGCAAGGGCGGCAGCCACAGGTTCACCACGTTGAGCCGGTAGTACAAGTCCTCGCGGAACTCCCCGGTCTTGATCATCTCCTCGAGGTTGCGATTGGTCGCAGCCACGATGCGGATGTCGCACTTCTCCGGCCGGTTGTCGCCGACGCGAAACACCACGCGCTCTTGCAGCGCGCGCAGCAGCTTGACCTGCATGGGCTGCGGCAGCTCGCCGATCTCGTCCAAGAACAGCGTGCCGCCGTCGGCTTGCTGGAACTTGCCGGCGCGGCTGGCGATGGCTCCCGTGAAGGCACCCTTCACGTGGCCGAACATTTCGCTCTCGATCAGGTTCTCGGGGATGGCGCCGCAGTTGACGGTGACGAACGGGCCCTTTTCGCGGTTGCTGCGCCGGTGCAGCTCACGCGCAATCAGCTCTTTGCCGGTGCCGGTCTCGCCCGTGATGAGCACGTTGATGTCGGTCGCCGCCACCTTCTGCAGCTTGCGGAACACCTCCATCATCGAGGCGCAGCTCCCGATGATTTCACCGAAGCGCTTGTCGGAGAGCTCGGCGCTGAGCTTCTCTTTGTCGGCGCGCAGGGCCGACAGCAGCATGGCGTTTTGCAGAATCAGCGAGGCTTGGGCGCCGAAGATCTGCAAAAGATCGAGCTGCGGGCGCTCGAACAGGTGCTTCACCTCGTCGTTGGCGACGTAGAGCGCGCCGATCGCCTCGCCCTGGCTGAGCAGCGGCACGCACATCACGCTCGACAGCTTGAGCGCGATCACGCTCTCGCTCTTGCCGAAGGTGGTGTCGGTCAAAGCGTCGCTCACGATCACCGGGCGGCGCGTCTCGATGACTTGGCGCACCATGCTGTCGCTGATCGCGCCGGAGGCGTCCTGGATGGCTTCGCGCTGCAGGTTTCGTGAGGCGCGCACGCGCGGCACGCTGTCCTTGGCGTCGCCCGGATCAACCAGCAAGACGACCCCGCGACCGGCGCCTGTCAGCTCGATGATTGCGTCGAGCAGGGCCTCGAGCAGCTCGTCGACGGAGCGGCTGGTCATCAGCCGTTCGCTGAACGCCTGCAACCGCCGGATGCCCTCGATGTCGCTCTTGTCGTTCTTCTCGCTCTTGGTTTCAGCAGGAGCGGTCGATACCTCGGTGAAGAAGCTGAAACCGAGCTGTGCCTTGCCCAGCGTGAAGCGGTCGCCGTTGGCGAGGCGCGCGCGGCGCTTCTTCTTGCCGTTGATGAGGATCTCGCCCTCACGGTCCAGCTCCTCGAGCTGAAAGTCGCGACCGTTGAAGACGATTTGCGCGTGGTGGTGCGCCACGCTGGCGTCAGGCAGGTGGATGTCGTTACCCAACGCGCGACCGAGCGTCGTGACCGGCTTGTGCAGCGCAGTCAAAATCGGCGGGCCATCGTTGGGGAAGTAGCGGACCGTTGCCATCCAGGGCCGAAAGCGTATCAGAAGGTGCCGCCCGGCACAGCGGATCAGGCCGAAAGGACTTGATTTTCAGCCGCCGCACCGGCCCGGTGTCGCAAAAGCGCCGCGGCGCAGGGACTCACGACCTCGCGCAGGGCGACGGCTCGCAGCTCGTGACTAAGCCGTCCTGGCAAAATGCCCAGCGCGGCGCCAGCCAGCTCGTCGGCCGAAGCGCCAGGCAGGTGCGCGCTATCGACCAGCGCCCGTTCTTCGAGCAGCTCGGCTTCGAGCAGGGCCGCGATGCATTGGGGTTCGCGCTCCAGGGCGTAGCCCACGAAGCGCCAGGCCAGCTCTGCGTGACGGCTCTCGTCGTCAGCGATGCCGTGCAGCAGCTGCGCAAGCTCCGGCTGCTTCGCGTGCAGCGCTGACTCGCGCGCTTCCAGCGCGGCGCGGGTCTCACCGATGCAGCCTTCCCGGATCACCAGACGTGCCACGTCGACCAGCGATGTCTCGAGCAAGCTGCCCTCCACGTCCAGCAGGGCGGGCCCTTGCGCTTCACCAAGCAGCGCGCTCGCGACCCCGAAAGCCAACTGCGCGTGACGTGTCTCGTCGGCCATGGCGGCCGTGGCGGCTTCGAGCAGCGAAGCGGGTGCGCCTAGCGATAGCAGCTGTAGCGCGAAGCGCGCGAAGGCAGCGATCGACGCGTGCTCCATCTGTCCGATGCGGCACCAGGCGAGGCCCGCCGCTTTGCGCAGGTCGAGCGGGGTGCTCTCCAAAGCAAGCCGGCAAGCCAACTGCCAATCGCTCCGCGGCGTCACCGCGGCGACACGCGCGAGCCCATCGACGAGAAAGGGCCTCCCGTCCACGCACCCGGAGGACCGGCACGTGAACGGGCCGGAGGCACCGGTTCGGCCGTCGATGCCCGTGCCACAGAGACCTACCCCGCAATCCGTGTCGGAGCCGCAAGCGTCTTGGGGCGTCTGGCAAGCGAATCCGACTGAATCGCAGCCGAACGAAGCATCGTAACTTTGGCAGCGCAGCTCGCCGCCGCAATCGGCGTCGGACTTGCAGGTCGAGTACGCGCATTGGCCGATGGGCTCACCGCACACGCAAATGTAGTCTGCGAGGCAGTCTGCGTCGGTGACACAACCGTAGGAGCAATACGCGCCCGCGCCCGCGCCCGCGCCCGCGCCCGCGGTCACGTTGCAGTAGCCGTGAGGCTTCTCGGTGCAATCGGCGTCAGTTTCGCAATTGCCGCCTGGCAACGCCACGCTTGGGGCTGGCCGCGGCAGCGACGACGTGCACGCCTCGATCGCCACCCGATGGATCGTTCCGTTGGCGCAGCGCTCGTAGCCGGGGGCTACGGGTACGGGATTGTTGCACGGGAAAGCGTTGCCGCTATTCCCGCCGCCCGTCGCTTTGGCACCGCCGGTCGCGCTGCCGCCAAGTGCACTGCCACCGCTCGCGCTCCCGGCATCGCCCGCCCCGCCCTCGCTGTCGCCTTTGCTGAACGCGCCCCCGCACGCCAGCGGCGCGAGCCCCAAAGCCGAGAACAGAGCCGCGCTCAAAACCCGGGGATTGACCCTCACCATGCCGATGAGTGTGCCACGCCCGGCGCCTGCACGCTCACATGGTCTCGACGGACGTGAGCATCTCCGCAACGAACGACGCCCGCGGCCGAATCAGCGTGATGCGCCTGTTCCGCCACCCGCCCTTGAGGATGGGCGGCGGTGACGACAACGTGTCGCCCAGCAGGTCATCGTCGATGAACTCGTAGGTGTACGCATGGTTCGAGGGCTCGTGCCTGGCTGGCGTTGGCGTTTGCGCGCTGGCCGCGCCCACGACCGAAAAGGACGCCACGGCTACCACCAACGCCACCAGTCTCGAATGTCGCATCGTTGAACCTCGAGCCGTGGGACACGCCGGGCGACTCGAGCTTGGGTGGTCCGAACGCTATTGCAGCTCGCCCGTGACCGCGACGCCCGCGCCCTTGTCGACCGCGAAGGGCGAGAAGCCGTAGATTCGCGCAAAACGGGGGGCGCTGTCGGTGCTGGCCGAATCTTCCGAATTGATGGTGAAGAGCGCGCCGGCGCCAATGCCGAGCGTCGTGGTCACGCCGCTGAAGATCAAGCCGCGCTTTGCCGGCGGACCGTCGTCGCGCAGGTAAAACAAATACACCGGCAGCGACGCCGCGAAGCCGATGCCCGCGCCGAGCCACATGGCGCCGAGCGACTTGTAGGTCGGAATGTAAACGGTCGAGAGCCCGGCGGCGGCGGCGAGACCGACGTTGAAGCCGATCAACCCGCCGAGCGAGGCGCCGTCGTTGGAGAGTCCGTACCCTTGGTTGGCGCTGGTAGCGCCGTAGCCAAACATGGAACCTACCGCCGTGCCCCACAGCACCGAGCTCGACATGAGCAAGCTGCTCTTGGGTGACGGTCCCTGCAGGTAGCCCAGGGCGACACCACCGACTGCGCCGAGCGTCGAGCCGATGGCCTCAGCGCGCGCCAGCGCCTTGAAGCTCCACTCGTCCTCTTTCTTGGAGGTCACATGCTGGTAGCTCCAGATGCCGAGGCCTTCGCCCGCGCCGATCAACGCGCCGGTGGCAATGGCGGCGGGGACGCCGCGCTTTGGCTTGGCGAGGCGATCGAACAAGAACACGCCCACGGGTCCGCCAACCCCCAAGATGGCCGGCGGAATCAAGAACAAGCCCGGATCTTCGATGCCGGCCTCGCTCGAGAGCCAGACGCCCATACCGACGCCGTAAGCCGCGGAGACGCCATACAGGGCGCCAATCTCGAGCGACGTGCGCTCACGCGGCAGTTGCTGCTGCTGCGGAAACTGCTGTTGTGGGAACGGCTGCTGCGGAAACTGCTGTTGTGGGAATTGCTGCTGCGGAAACTGCTGTTGTGGGAACGGCTGCTGCGGAGCTTGCGCCGCCGCGGTCGAAGCCAGCAGTGCCTGCGCGCAAACGACCACCCCTGCCAACATGAAGGAAAGTTTCATCACCCTCACTCCCACTCCTTCTTCAGGGGCCGCGCCAGCAAGTCGCGCACCGCCTGCGCCACGGGCTTGCCCGAGTACAGCACCGCGTGAACCTCGCTGGTAATCGGCAAATCGACGCCCAAACGCTCCGCCAGGTGATACGCGCTATCCGCCGTCGTCACCCCTTCGGCGACGTGGCCGAGCCCCGACAGCACCTCGGCCAAGGCGCGGCCGCGGCCCAGCTCGAAGCCCACCGTGCGATTGCGCGACAGCTCGGCCGAGCACGTCAGCACCAAGTCGCCCAGGCCGGCCAGGCCAGACAGGGTCAGCACGCTGCCGCCCTTGGCAACCGCCAAACGGGCCATTTCGGCCAATCCGCGAGTGATCAGCGCGGCGCGCGTGTTGTGGCCAAAACCCAGCCCATCGGAGGCGCCGGCCGCGATGGCGATCACGTTCTTCAGCGCCCCGCCCACCTGAACGCCCGCTGGATCGTCGCTCGAGTAGACGCGCAGCCGATCGCTGGCAAAGCGCTGCTGCACCAGCAGCGAGCGCTCGGCGTTGCGACCCGCCGCCACCAAGTTCGTGGGCAGCCCGCGCGCCACCTCGAGCGCAAAGCTGGGACCCGACAAGAACACCGCTCGCTCTTCGGCAGCGGGGCCGAGCACGTCCACCGTCACCTCGGACAGCAGCATCAGCGTGCCTGGCTCGATGCCTTTGGCGACCACGACCAGCGTGGCGTCAGGCGCCAGCGATGGACCCGCCGCCGTGAGCGTCGCGCGCACCGCGTCGCTCGGCACCGCCACGACCACGATGCCAGCGCCCGTCACGGCCTCGGTCATGTCGGCCGTCGGCGACACGTGCTCGCTCAGCGCGTAGCCGGGCAAGAACGCACGGTTCTCGCGGTCACTGATCAGGTCACGGGCGTGCTCGGCTTGCCACGTCCACAGCGCCACGCGGCTGCGCTCGGCCAAAAGCCTTGCCAGGGCGGTGCCCCAGGCACCAGCGCCGAGAACTGCAATCTTGTCCATGCCGAGCGGCGACACTTTTTCGCGGGGCGCGAAGCCCTGTCAAGCTATGCTGCCCCGAATGCGACGCCCCTGGTCAAAGCAGCTCCTGCTCCCGTTGTTTCTGGGCCTCACGCTGACGGCCTGCGGCTCGCGTGAAAGCATGGGCGACGGCTCGCTCCGCGTGCTGGGCGCCGGCGTCGTGAACGACCCCGCCAACAAATCGCTACGCTTCGACATGCTGAAGTTCGGCCTCGATCGCTTCTGCGAAGAAATGAAGCGAACCGGCGCCGCGCTCAAACTGACCGACACGGAACCCGTGCTGGGGCGTTTTTTCGCCGAAAGCTGCTCGTCTCAAGTCATCGACGACGAAGCGCGCAAGTCGTTCGTCGTTCAGTACACGGGCAAGGGCTACGCCTGGACCAACGTCACCGGCAAGCTGGGCTTCACCTCGCGCGGCTTGGTCGAGTACGCGCCCGACTTTCAGCTGAGCGACGGCGCGCTCTACGTGTACTTCCGGCCCAAGGCCGTGGACGCCGCCGCGTTCCAGCTCGTCTCCATCGACTCGGCAGCCGCGCAAGCAGGTATGGCCGCAGTCGCCGGCAGCATGAGCCCCGACGAGATCGGCCGGCACGTGCTCGACTCGCAGCTCAAGCGCGGCTTCACGGTGATTCGCTACGGCAGCGACGGGCGCACCGACTTCGGTCTCGGCTTCATCCCCAAGGGGCAAAAGCCCTACAAGCCGTTCGAGATCACGACCGAAAAGCGCGTACTCGCCAACGAGCGGACCGAGGTGCACACGCAAGGCCAAGACTTCATCGGTCCCGTCGAGGTGACCGACGACGACTCGGCGCTCACGGTGGTGCTCGAGGTCGACGGAGCTCCCAGCGTCGACTATCAGATCTTGGCCAAGCCGGTCGGCGACGCTTTGCTCGAGCGCTACGTCAAGACCGCTGGCCCGAGCCCGCTCGTGGGCATGCCTGCGTTCGACGCCACGGCCCTGCAGGGCGCGCGGACCCAACAGCCGGTTCCCCTGCCGGTAGGCCAATACTTCCTGGTCCTGGATAACTCTTCCGTGTTGGGACGCTCGCAGCCCCCGGCCGGCGCCGTGGGAGATAATGCCGCACGCGTCGACTACGCCCTATTGCTCGGGCCGCGCTGAGCCCGGGCCTTTTTTAGGGAATTGTTCTCCTGGCTCTAGTGCTAATGAGGGTCAGGCGTTCGTGACCCCCAAGACTTATCGCTACCTGCTCTGGCCGTTCTGGTTCGTTGCCGTGCCCGCGGGGCTGGCCGCCCTCACGTACAACCTCGTCGCGCCCGGTGAGCAGGTCATGCAAGGCGTCTCGCCTTGGGCCACCGTTCAGTTTTGGATCAAGGACCAACCGATCCCGACGCTGATCGTGCTCTTCACGATCTTCGAGATGCTGCTGTACGGCTACCGTCACGCCTTGCCAGGCGCCCAGCACTTGGGCGACAACGAGCGCCACGACGTGCCCAAGAAGGTGCGGCGCGAGTTCGAGCAAGCCGGCCACCTGCTCGACGAGGCGGAGCGCATCCAACGCAAGAACCGCAGCGCCGTCGAACGCGCCCTCACCTCCGACTCGCGCAGTGAGCTGAGCGAGGCGCTGGAAGACCTGCGCGACGCGATGAATCACTCCGCCTTCGACGAGCGGCTCTTCTTGGAGCGCTACGAGCGCGCCTCACGCCTGGTGAACAAGCACCTGGGCGCTTGGCAAAAGGGCGAGCTGCGCGAGTACATGGAGTCCATCGGCGTCGCCGTCGGTGTAGCCTTCTTGCTGCGCGCGGGCGTGGTCGAGGCGTTCAAGATCCCGAGCGGGTCCATGCTGCCAACGCTGCAGATCCAGGACCACATCTTCGTGAACAAGCTGGCCTATGGCCCGCCCATCCCGTTCACCAACATGCGTCTGTTTTCGCGCCTGCCGCCCAAGCGCGGCGACGTGATGGTGTTCGAATACCCGGAGCCGAACCCGGCGGCCGAGCACCCCGATTACATCAAGCGCGTGATAGCCGTCGCCGGTGACCGCCTCGAGGTCGAGCACGGACGTCCGCGCATCAACGGCTGGTTGGTCCCCAACTGTCCCGTCGGCAAGTACGCCTACGAGGACAGCCCGGAAGGCACGGGCCAGCTGTTCGTCGAGTACCTGGGTGACTACTCGTACCTCACCATCTACGCCGACGGGCGCGACGACGGCCGCCAAGGCCCGTACGACGTCCTTCCGGGTGAGACCTGGGTGATGGGTGACAACCGCAACAACTCGAGCGACTCGCGCGCTTGGAACATGGGCAAGGGCGGCGGCGTACCCGACGCCAACATCAAGGGCCGCGCCATGTTCGTCTGGTTCAACATCAGCAAGAAGAGCGGCTGGCCCGATCTCGACCGCTTGTTCACGCACGTGCTGGGCGCACCCAAGCTGCCCGCGGGTGCGCCACCAGACATCGTGGCCGGCATCGACAAGTGCTTGAAAGAGCGCCCGGCGTCGGACCGGCTCCTGCCGCCCGACCCCGATCCGAATCGCAAGCCGCTGCGTTAGGGCTTGCGCTTCGGGGCTGGCAGCACGATTCGGTGTACCCCGCTGGGACGCAGCTCCTGCCGCAGCCGCGCCTCGGGGGCGCAATCGGCTCGGGTCTGTGCGAACACCCCGGACAGCAGAATGCCGAGCAATTTGGCTTCGACGTAGGGATCCGGGGGCGTCAGACGTCTCATCGCAGCAAGTAGTACGGTCAGGGCGGAGTCGGCCTTCCCTGGAGCGCCGGAAGTGGCGGGCAAGACGGCGGAACGTGCTAGACCCCGCCCCGTGGATCACTTCGATTTCCAGGATATCTGCGCACTTTTGCTCGGCATCAGCTTCACGATCGCCAAGCTGGACGCGCAGGGCCGGAACGCGAGCAATTTCCCGCACGTAGCGCCCAAGGACTTCGACCGCTGGCGCGAGTGGACAGTGTCGGTCTACCGCCTGGGCAGCACCGTCTGCTTTCTACGGGTGCTGTTTCACCAGGGCTGGTCCTACTACCTGAGCCGGCAGGTCGTGACCGGACCTGCCGCGCCTTGGGGCATGAGGGTCGCCGCTCTAGCGATGGACCTGTTGTGGCTCGGCGGAGTGGCAGCGACGTTCATTCGCGGGTCACGCACCCGGAAGCTGCGTCGCGAGCTCGGCATCGTGCTGACGCCGCTCACGCCGGCGCAGGCCGCTGCCCTCGCTCCCGAAAGCGAAAACGCTAACCAGAGCGAGGAGCAGGCCCGCGCCAAGGACGACTGAGCGAACAGCTCCGTACGGTACCAATCTTCACGAGACGGCAACTCCGAGTGCCGCCGCGTGGGGGGCGGCGCGTGCCGCCCTCACCAGGACTAGACGTAGCGGTTGACGAGGTTCTCGAGCGCCTCTTGGCGGCCCGAGCGCGGCTTCGGATCGATGCCCTTGTCGAGCACCAGATCGCTGAGGTCGGCCAAAGTGAGCTTACCGCCAGCGATGCGCTCACCCAGGTCGGTGCGCCAACCGGCGTAGCGCTCTTGGACGGCTTGGTCGAGCTTGCCTTCGCTGACGATCTTCTCGGCCACGTACAGCGAGCGCGCCAGCACGTCCATGCCGCCAATGTGAGCGTGGAACA
Organism: Polyangiaceae bacterium; assembly: GCA_036261775.1. GTDB lineage: Bacteria > Myxococcota_A > Polyangia > Polyangiales > Polyangiaceae > PMG-095. The sequence continues at coordinate 25,731 of DATAKF010000076.1, forward strand.
GGTCGTTCGGGTCGATGCTCTGGCGACGCAGCTTGGCGTCGAAGTTCATGCCACCGGTGGTGAACCCGCCGTTCTTGAGGAACGTCGCCATCACGAGCGCCAGCTGCGGCACGTCGTTCGGGAATTGATCGGTGTCCCAGCCGAGCAAGTCGTCGCCGCGGTTGATGTCGAGGCTGCCGAAGACGTTGTTGGCGTAGGCGTAGGCGACTTCGTGCTGGAAGGAGTGGCCAGACAAGATGGCGTGGTTCGCCTCGATGTTGACCTTGTATTCCTTGTCGAGGCCGTAGCGCTGCAAGAAGGCGTACACGGTGGCCGTGTCGTAGTCGTACTGATGCTTGGTCGGCTCTTTCGGCTTCGGCTCGATGAGCAGCGTGCCTTTGAAGCCGATTTTGTGCTTGTGCTCGGCGACCAGCGCCAAGAAGCGGCCGAGCTGATCGACCTCGCGCTTCATGTCGGTGTTGAGCAGGGTTTCGTAGCCTTCACGGCCGCCCCACAAGACGTAGTTCTCGCCCTTGAGCGCGTGCGTCACGTCGAGGATCTTGCGCACCTGCGCGGCAGCGAACGCGAACACCTCGGGATCGGGATTGGTGGCGGCGCCGCTCATGTAGCGGGGGTGGCTGAAGAGGTTGGCGGTACCCCACAGCAGCTTGACGCCCGTGCGCGCCATCTCTTTTTCGGCGCCCGCGATGATGCGGTCGAGGTTGGCGTGGCTCTCTTTGAGCGTCGCGCCCTCGGGGGCAATGTCGCGATCGTGGAACGTGTAGTAGGGCGCGCCGAGCTTCTGGAAGAACTCGAACGCCACCTTGAGCTTCAGCTCGGCCGCTTCGATCGGGCTCTGCACCTTGAACCAGGGGCGGTCGAACGTGCCGCCGCCGAACACGTCGGAGCCCGGCCAGGCGAACGAGTGCCAGTAGCAGACGGCACAGCGTAGGTGGTCGGCGACGGTCTTGCCGAGGACCACGCGGTCCTTTTCGTAATAGCGGAAGGCCAGCGGATTTTCGCTGTTCGGCCCCTCGTAACGGATCGATTCGATGCCCGGGAAGAACGCCTGACTCATGGCTGAAGTCCTCTCCTCAACTCTTGGATTGCTCGGGTAGATCACGGCGACTGGAAGCGCCGAGCTAGTAAGGCAAGGTACCTCACCGGGGCGGTCCGCGCAACGGCTACCATGGAACCGGTTCCACATCGACGTAGCAACGATAAACTGCAATGATTTCCATCAAATACCGATTTTTGATCCGCCGGTACGGTTCTGGAATTTTCCCCGATCTGGGACCGGGTTCAGGGCGGCTCGGCGTCAGGGATTCGGCGCTAACACGCGGTATTTCAAGCATTTTATGGCTGCGCCTCCGAACGCCTTCGCCCCTGCGTTTTTCTTAAGTTTATTAACTATAACGCAGAGCGGCGAGTAGTCAGCACGGGGCTGGCGTGGCAGAAACCGGCGCGCATGGCCGAGACAGCCCTACCCCCCGCCGTGGCCCCGGCCACCCGCGCGCCCTCGTCTCCACGCCTGCCCTTCGCCCGGGTAGCGCGCGTAGTCACGGTCGCGACGGTCCTGGTCGTGCTGCTCGGAGCGATCGTGCGCATCACGGGCTCGGGCGCCGGTTGCGGTCAGCACTGGCCGACTTGCAACGGCGAAGTCGCCCACCTGCCCAAGCGCCTCGAGACTTGGATCGAGCTGTCGCATCGGCTGACCTCGGGGCTCGATTTCCTGGGTGTGCTCTGGCTCACGGCGCTGGCGTTCCAACTGCGAGCGGGCCATCCCGCGAGGCGCGCCGCGTTCGCGGCGATGGGCCTGATGGTGGTCGAGGCCGCGCTCGGCGCAGGTCTGGTGCTCCTGAACCTGGTCGGCTCCAATCGCTCGGTCGATCGCGTGCTGATGATGCCCGCGCACCTGGTGACGACGTCGCTGCTCCTCGGCAGCTTGGCCGCCGCCAGCTACTTCAGCTCCGACTCGCGCCTACAAGCGCTACCACGGCCGAGCGCGACGACCCGACAGCAGCTTCGCGTCGCGCTGCGTTGGATGCTGCTGGCCGGCGCCGGGCTACTGCTCGTTTCGATGACCGGCGCTGTCACGGCTTTGGGCGACACCGTCTATCCGGTTCAGGGTCAAAACGCCCTAGAACACCTGCAAAACGACCAGGCCATCGGCGCGCACCTGCTGGGCAAGCTGCGGGTCGTGCACCCGCTGCTGGCGCTCTTGGGTGTGGCCGGCGTTTGGATCGCAGCGAGTCGCGCGCGCGAAGCTACCTTGACCGAGCCCGTGCAGCGGCTCGGCGCTGCTCTCTACGCAGGAGGCGGGCTGGCGCTGCTGATCGGCGTCTCCAACATTTGGCTGCGTGCGCCAGGCTACATGCAGGTAGTGCATCTGCTGATGGCGTGTCTATTGTGGCTGAGCGTGGTCGTCTTGGCGGCCATGCTTTGGGATCTGCAAGCGAGAAAGAGCGAGGCCGAGTGATGGACGTCGTCAACCCCGCCACGAGCGAGATCGTGGAGCGCGTGCCCGAGACCGCCGTGACCGAGCTGCCCCGCCTGCTGGCCAATGCCCGCAAGGCACAGCGCAGCTGGGCAGCCATTGCCCCCAGCGAGCGCAAGGCCGTACTGGCTCGCTTTCGCCAGCTGGTGGAGAAGAGCCTGCCAGAGCTGGCTCGCACGCTCACCTTGGAGGTCGGCAAGCCGCTGTCGCAAGCGAAGAACGAGCTCAACGGCTTGCTCCCGCGCATCGACTTTTTCCTCGAGCATTTCGAGGCCGAGCTGGGCCCGCGCAGCGTGCTGGGCCAGGGCTCCGACGCGCTGGAAGAGCGCATCGCGTTCGAGCCGCTGGGTGTCGTGGCCAACGTGTCGGCCTGGAACTACCCGTACTTCGTCGGCTCCAACGTGTTCGTGCCGGCGCTTTTGACGGGCAACGCCGTCTTGTACAAGCCGAGCGAGCTGTCGAGCCTGACCGGGCTGGCCATCGGACGGCTGCTGCACGAGGCCGGCGTCCCAGCAGACGTGTTTCAAACGCTGATCGGCGGGCGCGAGCTGGGCGCCGCGCTGGTCGGCGCCGCGGTCGACGGCGTGTTCTTCACGGGCTCGTACGCGACGGGGCGCAAGATCGCCGAGGTGGTGGCGCCACGCATGGTGCGGCTGCAGCTCGAGCTAGGAGGAAAAGATCCGGCGTACATCGCCGACGACGTCGACGTGCCTGCTGTCGCGGCTGCGGTGGCGGACGGTGCGTTCTACAACACCGGCCAAAGCTGCTGCGCCGTCGAGCGTATCTACGTTCACGAGCGCATTTACGACGCCTTCGTCGACGCCTTCGTAGCCGAGGTGAAGAAGTTCCAGCTCGGTGATCCGCTGGCGGAAGGCACTTACATCGGGCCGCTTTGCCGCGGAGACATCGCGATCAAGGAGCTGACGGAGCAAGTCGCCGACGCCCAAGCGCAAGGCGGGCGCGTGCTCACGGGCGGCAAACGCGCGGCGCGCCCCGGCTCCTACTTCGAGCCGACCGTAATCGCCGACGCCAAGCCCAGCATGCGCGTCATGAAAGACGAAAGCTTTGGCCCAGTCATCGGTATCGCCAGCGTGCCGAACGACGAAGCCGCCCTCGCGGCCATGGTCGACACCGAGTACGGCCTCACCGCGGCCGTCTACACCAAGGACGAAGCGCGCGCCGCCCGCATCCTGGCGGAGGTGCCGGTCGGCAGCGCTTACGTCAACTGCTGCGACCGCGTGAGCCCGCGCTTGCCCTGGACTGGTCGCAAGCATTCAGGCATTGGCTCCACGCTTTCGACGCTAGGCATTCAGGCGTTCTTGCAGCCAAAGGCGTGGCACATCCGTAGGGGTTAGGAGTGAGGGGTTAGCAGGGTGGTGAAAAAGGTCGGCGAGGCCTGATCTTACACCGGGACCCAAGTGATGGGGATGCCCACCCCCGTCCGTGCTCGGCCTGCGGCCTGCGCGCGGCCGACCCCTCCCAAATCG
>DATAKF010000079.1:0-26653 GCA_036261775.1 Polyangiaceae bacterium
AGATCGATCTTCCGGCCGAACGTAGTCGCAGGTGGAGAGAGGCACTCTTGGCGAGGCAGGAGTGAGAAAGTGCGAGAGCCGAGGTAGTCATTTGTTTGAGCCAGCACCGCTGCTTCCGTTGGTGTTGCCTGCTGTGTTAGCTCCGACATCGGGATGGCTTCTGAATTGAGAGTCACTGCCTCAGTGAAGGTCAACCGGCCGTTGATCGAAGTCTTCGACAAGGTTTGTTACCTGGAGCATGCCAAAGACTGGGTCCCATTCTGTGTCGCTTCGGAGATGATCGCGCCCAGTGCAGAATCCGAGCACCACCACGGCATCGGTCGCGGCATGGTTGGCTTGTTCGAGTTCGCGCTCGGACCGGTTCTTCGCCTCAAGGTGCGTCAAGACGTCACGGAGTTCGTTTGGGGAAAGACATTGCGGTTCGTAACTGGCGCGGCTGACGGTGGGCAGGTCCAAGACCTCACCAGTAGGTTGATGACCCGTCTCATCCCTCGCACTGCGATCAGGTTCGACTTCGAGCCCTGCGCGAGCGGAACGGTTCTAACCGTCGAACTGTCCATCTGGATGCTGGCATTCGGTGCGTCGGACGTGGGTCGCCCCGCGGCGGCAGAGAGTCTGCTCCAGGCGCTGGCCCGGCTGAAGCACAGTATCGAGCAATCCGAACCAGCAAGCCTCGAACCCTGGATGTTCTTCAACTACAGGCGTGACGACGCTGGGTTTGCCGGCGACCGAATTTACGACGCGCTAACTCGCGAGTTCGGAGAGGGGGCCATCGTGCGCGACATCAACCACATCGGCGCAGGCCAGAATATCGAGCGTGAGGTCGTCGCACTCATCCGTGGTGCCGAGGTCATGCTGGCCGTCATTGGGCCGGAATGGATGCGAATGTTCGGCGAGAGGCGCAGAAAAGCGGTCGACGGCGTACGCGATTGGGTCGCCTTCGAACTCGAGACAGCACTCGACTCACGCGCGCACGTCATCCCGCTGCTCATTGGTTCGACCGAGCTTCCCACAGGGATGGACCTGCCCAGCAATCTTCAGGCTCTCTTCGAGCGAAACGCGCTGAGGATCAGAGGCGGCAATGACTTTGAACGCGACATCGAGCGCCTCAAGATCGGCCTGTGGCAGATCCATCGCCACTCGCGCGGTAAAGTTGCCCCAGAGCAAACCGCGCACGGCCAGACTCTCCAATAAGGATGAAAGAGGATACGTGCGGCAACGCGACTCGCGATTCCCTGGACGTAAAGACCCTGGTAGTGCCGCGGCCGTCGGAAGGGGTCGTTGACGCGACTGGGCTAGAAGGTGCCGTGGGCAAAGACGCCGCGCGGGGCTAGTCCAACGCCAAGGCGCGGCGGTGGCGACTCTTCGCTGGCCGAGCCTCCCGAAGCGATGAAGTACACGCAGAAGCCGGCGCTGACCAGCGCAGCCCCTGCCAGCACGTCGGTGACGAGCGCGTCGGTCTTGAGCTTGCTTCGGGCGCTGTCGACGTCATCGCGGCTGGCGCCGAATCTGTCGAGTTCATCGCTGAATTTTCGCTTTGCGTCGTTCGTGACGACCGCCATGACCCCCGAAGCCCCGCCGAACGCGACCGTTGCGCCCAGGCTCAGCCAAAGGCCGGTGTTGCTGCGCTCGGCCCGGGTGCTGTGCTTGGCTTCGCTCGGCGCCGTCGACCCTGAGCGGTCGCTAGCAGCCGACTGCGGTGTCGTCGGTGCGCCCGCGGCCACGGGCGTCGCTTCGGCCTGAGTCGGTCGCAACGACACCACCACGCGCGGCGAGTCACCTCCCGCGACCGTCAGCGTCTGCTGCACGGGAGTGAAGCCGGGCTTGCTCAAGAGCACGCGGTGTACACCGCTATTGATCACGACCGGGGCGGCCAGCGGAGCCGTGCCCAGGTCGGTCCCGTCGAGTGAAACCTGCGTGCCTTCGGGGGTGACGACGAAGCTCACCTCGGCGACGAAGTCGTCGATGCGCGCAATCTCTTGCTCGACCTCCGAGCGTCGCGTTGCGTCGATTTGCGTGTCGCCCAGTTGCAGGTATTCGCGGAAGCGCTTGAGCGCCGCGACGTAGTCGTGTCGCTCGAGCTGCACCTGCGCCAGGTTGAAGAGCAAGTGGTAGTCCGGGGCGAGCTCGTAAGACTTCTCGAACTCCGCCAGCGCCGCGTCGAAGCTGCGCTGCCTGTAGAGCTGCACGCCGCGCTGGAAGTGCGTGCTGGCTTGCGCGGTCTTCGATGAGTCGTTACCGGCGCGTGCGGGGCCGCCGGCCAGGCCTAGGCACAACAAGGCTGCCAGTGAGAGCAAGTGCTTCATTTCTTGTACGGATCCTGTTCTTCGATGCGGCGGGTCACGCTGGGTTGCTCGGGTGAACCGAGATCCATTCCAGGTTGAAACACGGTCGGTGTTCCCTGAGCTTTGGGCGCCGCGCCGGCTTTGGAGGTCGGCCTCGGCGAGCGGGCGGCTGGTTGCGGGCGTGGAGAGGGGCTCGCTGGGCTAGCCGTAGCGACGCTCGGCGGCGCGTCGCTCGGTTGGGCAGGCTCCGCCGCGGGGCTGGGTCGTGTCTCCTCGACGCGAGCAGCAGAGCCCGCCGCAACCGGCGCGATCAGCCGAGCGCCGGGGCCAGCGGGTGGAGGACCGCCGGCTCCACGGCTGCGCCAAGTCGCCCACGCGCCGGCGGACAGGAGCAGCGCGCCAGCCAAGGCAGCGGCGGGCCAACGCGAGCGGAGTTTGCCGACGATCTTGCTTTGGCTCCCGTCCCAGTCGGGCGCGTCGCTCAGCAACGTCGGTAAGGATTGCCGGGCCTCGGCGTCGTTCACCCGATGCGGTACGGTGTCAGGGGCATTTCCCGCTGCGTCGACGCACTCGCGAATGAGCTTTGTTTGGGCGGCGCGCTCTTCGCGAAACGACTGGCCAAGCAGCTTGGCCACGTCGGCACTGCCGGTGTGTGGGCTCCATTTGGCCAGGTAGGCCTGGAGGTCGTTCTGGAAGGCCAGCGCGGTTGGATAGCGAGCCTCCGGCTTGATCGCCAAGGCGCGCGCCGAAATCGCGGCAAGCTCTGGCGGCACCTCGGGCCACACTTCTTCGATGGGGGGCTCACCGTTGGTTACGCGCTTGAAGCACTGCCAGTTCGGTGTCACCAAACGCGCGCCGGCGACGCGCGAGCGCCTCCCAGAGCAGCACGCCGACGGCGTACACGTCCGCGCGTGCATCTACGGCCTTGCCCAAGCACTGCTCGGGTGAAGCGTAGCCCAGCTTGCCCTTGATGACGCCTTGGCGGGTCGTGCCGACGGCGCTCGACGCTTTGGCGATCCCGAAATCGAGCAGCTTGACTTCGCCGTCGAAGGTCACGAACAGATTGGCAGGGCTCACGTCTCGATGAACGATCGACAGCGAGCTGCCGTCGAAGTCCGTCAGCGTGTGAGCGTAGTGCAAGCCGGCAAGCACCTTGGTCAAGATCCACAAGTGCTCGGCGAGCGGCATCGACTCGCGCCCCACCTTGCGCAAGACGTGCCCGAGCGAGCGACCGTCCAAGTACTCCATCACGAGCAGGTAGTTGCCGGCCTCGAGCAACACCTCGAAGGTTTGCACCACGTTGGCGTGCGCCAGCCGCAGCGCCAAGCGCGCTTCGTTGCCGAACATTTCGACGAACTGATCGTCGCCTGCGATCTCGGGCCGAATCTGTTTGACGACTACGAGCTTGGTCGCATCGAATGGGCCGCGGGTCAGCGCCAGGTAGGCGCGCGCCATGCCGCCTTCACCCAGCAGAGCGATGACCTCGTAGCGGCCAAAGCGAACCGGGTGACGGCCAACCGGACGCGGCCCCGCGATCCCATGACCCACGCGGGCAGGCTTTGAGTACACACGATCACGATATCTCGAATCGTAAGCAGCTTGCAGCCACAAAGCGGTCCGCGTCGTCGGCCAGCGCCACGGGCCGTGCCAGGCGACGCCGCTGGCAAATGTTCCAATTGGTATGTGCGTTTCTTCTCACCCTCGAGGCTTGGCGGCACGGAATTTCACGGGAGACGGACCAGCTGGAGGGCGACAGCGCGTCGGCCGTCGAGCTCTCGGCTCAGCTCGCGGGGCTACGCGCGCTCCTCGAGAGGCGCGTCGTGACGACGACGCGGGCGGCGTGCAGAGCGTGCCTGCGTGCCTGCCCGAACCAAAAAAGCAGCCAGATTTGTGCTGTTTCAGCGCTCACAACGCTGACTCTGCGCCCCTCCATCCCTCGAGTTGCGGCTCGCGCTGTCGCAGCGCCCGTCCAGCCCGCCGGCATGTTGCGTCGCGTGCTCACCCGCCACCGACGCTGAGCGGCGGCCGACGCGGTTAGCGCTTTGGTGATGACAGCTCGTCGTCGTCGCATGCGTCCGGCTCTCGTTGCGACTCTTCGCGTCCCACGAGGGGCAGCGCGCAAGTCGTTTCCCGGCAGGGCAGAACGGCAATATCTCTTGTGGAGTAGCGAGCGCCATGCTGAGATTCCAAGAACCGGTTGGCGAGTCTCGGGCTCGCGGAGGAAGCATAGCCACTTGGGCCTCACCACGTGTCTTTTGGGTTTTTCAGGAGCTTGTCGGAGTCTGATCTTTAGCGAAGGCAACCGGTACACGGGGCGCCTCCTGCTGTTGGTCGGAGCCGCGCTGGGTGCCTTGGGTTGTAGTGTGACCGTGGACGCCGAGCGTAAGCAGTGCTCCACGGATGCGGACTGTGCCGAGCGCGGCGCGGCCTTCACCGGGTCCGTGTGCCGCAACCAAGTCTGCGAGATGGACCCGCAGTGGGCATGTCTGGGCGAGCCGCCAGCCACCTCGGTCGGCGCCGGACCTTTTCGAGTGAAGATGAGCGCGATCGACCTGATCAAGCGTATGCCGCTGACTGGCGTGCGCGTCGACCTCTGTCGCAAAGTCGACGTGAGCTGTGCCGAGCCGGTGTCGACCGAACAGACCGACGCGACCGGCTCCGTGTCACTCACGGTCGAGGCGGCATTCTCCGGCTACGCCTGGCTGCAGGCGGACGGGTTCGTGCCTACCCTCTACTTCTTCAATCCGCCCATCGACAGCGATCAAGAAATTCCGCCGTTGTCGCTGTCCACATTGGCGAGTCGTGGCGCGCTGTTAGGTCAGCTGGGCGCCGACGTCGCGCGCGGCGACATCCTGGTAACTGCGCAAGACTGTCAGGGCAAACCCGCCGCTGGGGTATCGTTCTCGGTGACCCCGGCAGACCCCGAGGCCATCGCCTACTACCTCGTCAATGGCCTGCCCACGGGCGGAGTCACGACCACCGACGCGACCGGCTACGGTGGGTTCATGAACCTGTCGACCAACGCAACTACCGTGACGGCCACGCTAGCTGGCAGCAAGACCGTCATCGGTACCCTCGGGTTAGTCGTACGCGGCGGGTCGGCAACCTGGTCCCGCTTCGCGTTCAAGCCGTAGCGCCGAAGCGCTGGGGGCGTGCCGTGGTCGAGATAGAGCGCAACTTCGGCGCCGCTGGCGCCTGCTACCAGAGCCGTTTTCGAAGCGCCGCTGAGCCAACCCCGCCGAGGCCTTCGGCTAGCGCCTTGGGGTAGATTTGGCTGGTAAATGTACGCTTTTTGTCGCTCTCGCGGCGGGGCCTCACGCAAAGCGTGCCTGGCATCGGCAACTGTGGTTAGCCTGAAGGGTCCGCCGCGAAACCTTCTCCAGACGCAGAATGTCGAACCCTAAACGGCCTGACTTGTCGGGCATTCCCCGCCTGACAGAGCAGCTAGACGGCGAGGAGCTCACGGCGCATTTCGCGGTGCCGCGCGAGCTGCTCGAGCAACTGCGTGATGACGACGACGCGACTCGCGTTCAGATGATGCCGGCGGGTCTGCTCGAAGACGAACAAGCCAGGCAAAGTCTCGCGGATTCGGTGCACACGTCTCCGACTCTCCCGCCACCAGCCCCGCAGGTAGCGGCAGTGGCAGCGGCAACGGCAACGGCAACGCCCCCGACACACCAGCTCAGCCCGCCCGTCGTTCGCGTGGCATTCCCGCCCGCGACGGACGCCGAGCTGCAGGCTGAAGTACGTGCGATGCGGACGTCGTCGCGGCGCGCTCTGTTCGTCGCTCTGCTGATCGCCATCGGGTTCGTCCTGCTCGCTTGGCGACTCCTCTCGAGCTGAGGCGGATCGCCACCGCTTGACGAAGAATTTGGGGGTCCTAGGCAAACGCTCCATGCCAAAGTCCGCTCGCCCTGCAGATGCCTCGGGAACGTTCAACCTCGCTGGTGACCTAAAGGTCAACCGCCTCGGCTTCGGAGCCATGCAAATCACCGGTCCCGGCATCTGGGGCGAGCCCAAAGATCCGGCGGAGGCCGTCCGCGTGCTCTAGCGTGCCGTCGAGCTCGGCGTCAATTTCATCGACACCGCGGACGCCTACGGCCCGTTCGTCAGCGAGCAGCTCATCAAAAAGGCGCTGCACCCTTACGCGAAGGGCCTCGTCATCGCGACCAAGGTCGGCCTGACCCGGTCAGGGCCGGGTATCTGGATTCCGGTCGGCCGCGCGGAGTACCTGCGGCAACAGGTAGAGCTCAGCTTGCGTCACTTGGGCCTGGAGCGTATCGACCTACTGCAGCTGCATCGCATCGATCCCAAAGTGCCGCTCGCCGAATCGCTCGGCGCGCTCACCGACCTGCAAAAGGAAGGCAAGATTCGGCACATTGGCCTGAGCGAGGTCAGCGTTGCAGAGCTGGAGCAGGCGCGGAAGCTCGCGAACATCGTGTCCGTGCAAAACCTGTTCAACCTGACCAATCGCTCCGCTCAGCCGTTGCTCGAGCACGTGACCAAGCTCGGCATTGCTTTCATTCCCTGGTTCCCGCTCGCTACTGGCAAGCTCGCCGGCAGCGGCAGCCCGCTCGACGAGCTGGCGCAGAAACACAATGCCACGCCGTCCCAGCTCGCGCTCGCGTGGCTCCTCAAGCGCTCGCCCGTCATGCTGCCTATTCCGGGTACCTCGAGCGTCCGGCACCTGGAAGAAAACGTCGCCGGCGCCGAGGTCGAGCTCAGCGAGGCTGAGCTCGCGAGCATCGACCAAGCGGCGTGAGGGACCTTACTTTGCGTATTCGAGCGCTTGTTCCAGCCAGAAAACGCCGGCTTTCGGTTCGTTGCGTTCGCACTCACCATCGGATTCGCCGGGGCGCTTGAGCCAGAGGTAGCCGTCGACGGTAGGCTCATTGGTTTGGGTCGTCGGCGGTAGACCGATCTTACGGCCCGGTGGATTGCACCACATCTCGGTGATGCTCTTGGCGCCCTCGTACGGACCCGCGCCGTTGCGGCTGGTGTCGACGATGAAGTGCTTTCCGCCGATCAGCGCGGAGATCTCCTTGCCGTAAGCGACGCACTCCTCGGTCGTCCGGTAGTTCGAGGTGTTGAGCGAGAAACCGCTCGCGTGCTCGACGCCCGCCTTCTTCAAGCGCTCGGCCATCTCCGCCGCGGGGACCCACTTGGCGTGGCCAGCGTCGATGTAGACAGCGGCGTGCGGGTTCTGACGCAGAACCTTGACCGCGTCGTTGAAGAGGAAGTAACGCTCCTCTTGCAGGGCAGGGGACAGGCTCGTGATGCCAGGCAGGGCGTCGGGCTCCAGAACGATCGCCACGGGGCGATCATGCGTGCCCGCGTGCACGTCGCGGATCCAGCGCTGGTACTTCTCTTTCGAAGCAAGACCACCCGCCGAAGCGCCGACGCCTTCGGCTTCTGCCGCCGCGTCGCGGTGAGGAATGTTGTAGGCGATGATGACCGCCACGCTGCCATCCGCCATGGCGCGATCGACGAAGTGATTGACCGCGCGGTAGATGTTCGAGTTCCACTCACCCATCCAGAGCCCTTGCGGTTGCTTCGCGATCTTGTCGAGCAGAGCGGCCTTCTCCGGGTCGCTCTTACGAAAGAAGTTTGCCTTCGCCACCACGTTCGCCTCGGGATCGACGAAGAGCTTGGCGCCCTTGAGCGGGTTCGCCGTCACCGGCGGAGGCACTGGAGCCTCGGTAATTGGCGCGTTGGGATCGGGTTGCGAGCTCGCAGGCGTCGCAGCCGAGGAGGCAGGGCCCGATGAGCTCTTTTGGCACGCAGTCGCCAAGGCGAGGGCGGCGCCAAGCGCGAGCACGGAAATGCGAGTGGTTCGAAGGAAGGGAAACGTCATGGGTAGCGGCAGGCCTCTATCCGATTGCAATAGCAGCGAAAGGAGCGGCATCCCTAGAATGAGCTTCCCGAAGTTCTAGACGATCCAACCTTCCTCGAGCCGGGAAAGCCCCGACGGAGGGCGCCGCGCCCCGGAGCTGACCTGCGCCGCGCGGCTTTTGCTAGGCTCGGCCCGTGCCACATCGCATCCGCCGGCCGCCTGGTTACGCGACTCGAGAGGCCGTAGTAGGCGCGGCGCTGGCGATGACCGATCGCGACGGCCTGAAAGGCGTGACCATTCGCGCTCTCGCCGAGGCGCTCGATGTCCCGCCCATGACGCTCTACGCGAACTTCTCGAGCAAGAACGAGCTCTTCGACCTGATGTACTTCGAGGTCGCAGAGCGCTTGTTCGCGGATGTCGAACAGCCGACTTGGCAAGGGGCGCTGCGCAGCGTTGGCTCTAGTCTTCGCCGATTGTTGACCGAGCACCCCAACTGGGCGCCGCTCTTTTCTCGCCCTGCGCCGCCGCTGCGCAGCCCTGGCCGGGAAAGGCTGCTGGTCCGCCTGCAGGAGGGCGGCCTGAGCGCCGAACAGGCGTTCGTGGCGCTGTCGACGGTGCTGCTGTCGTCACTCGGCATGATGTTCATCGAGCTCGAGCTGCGCGCGGCCTCGGGCGGTGCGGGCGTGACCGAGCGCTTGGAAGCACTTCGGCAAGACACGGAGGACGTAAATCCCTCCGAACGGCCGCTGACGCAGGAAGCGCTAAAGGGCCTCAGTAGTCTCCAGTTGGGGCACTTGCACGAACAGACTCTGGAGCTCTTGCTCGCAGGAGTCGAGCTGCGGCTGGCGGCAACAATCAGCTGAAATACGCGACCATGGCCGGCACCGCGAGCCACGCCAGGCCTTTGAGCAAGAAAAACAGAAATCCGGCCAGGCCCAGGCGACGAATCCAGCTTCTCGAGGCGACGCTCATCCTCTCCCCATGACTACGGTCGCTTGGTTCACGCCTTTAGTCCGCGCCGCGCAGGCTCGCAGGCTCGGCCGTCGCGGTCCACGCCTTGTGCCCCAGGTGAGTTGAAAGGCGCAAGGAGCCCGGCTAAGCTCGAGGATCTTCGGGGGGAGAAGCTTCGAGGTCTTCGCCGGGAGTCTGAGCGCATGCCTGACCAACTCGATCGCCGTTTGCTTGCTGCCTCCGCGGCCCTTCGCTCGCTGACGGTGGGCGCAGACTTCGAGGCTCACGCGGCGATCGAGGCGCTGTACGCGGCAGTGCGAGACGCAGAGGCCGGACTGGCGCGCCGCTCCAGCGCGCTCTCGGCGCTGGCAGCGGCCATTCTGGCGCATCTGGACCGCGTCCGCTCCCACCGACTGGCGTTGACACCGCCAGTCGTCGAACAGCTGTCACGTGCTCTGGTCTTGTTCCAGGCGCCCAACGCCAGCTCCGCCCCCGTCGAAAACGAGGCGCTGAGCTTGGCTGCCTCGCTCACGCCTGCGGGCGACTCGCTGGCGCCCGGTGACGACGATTGGCACGTATTCGTCGAGGATTCACAGCAGCAGCTCGATGCTTGCGAAAATGAGCTGCGGGCCTTGGTGGGAGAGCCAGCCGACGATGCGCCGGTCGTTCAGCGCGTGTTTCGCGCGCTGCACACGTTCAAAGGAAACTGCGGGCTAGTCGGCGCTGCGCAGCTCGAGCTCCTGGCGCGAGCCGGGGAAGACGTGCTCTCCGGCCTACGCTCGGGAGAGCTGGCGTCGACAGCCGAGCTGCGAGGCGCGCTGTTGCGCTTGCTCGGCCGTCTTCGAAGCGGCTTGTCCACGCCGGCGGACGACGGTGACGACGAGCGGCTAGCGTTGGTGCAAGCGGCTGAACGCGCTCGCCGCGTCGCTACCGAGACACGCCTCGGCGACCTGCTCGTCGCCAAGCAGCTGGTAGATCCGATCGACGTGCAGGCGGCGCTGGCGTGGAAAGCCAGACCGCTAGGAGAGGTGCTCGTCGAGCTGCGCGCGCTGAGTCCCGACGCCCTCGAGCACGCCCTGGGTGAACAAAAGCGGTTGCGCGACGGCGGATTGCCGGCGCCGCGCCCGTCCGGCGCCCGGGCGCACAGCGCGCCCCGGCAGCCGCCGTTGGTCGTCGATCGTGTCAATGAGCTGGTCTCTGCGGCCGAGGCGCTGGTCGACTGCATCGACCGAACCGTGCCTGACCTGGCGCAGCGCCAGCTGGGCGCGCTCGTCACGCAGCTGCGCGAGGCCATCCAGCGCGTCGGTTTGGTGTCGATCTCCAACGCATTTCGGAGGGCTGAGCTTGCGACCAGTAGCCTCACGCAGGCGCAAGGCAAGCAAGTCAGGCTCACTCTGGAAGGCGGAGATCTCGAAGTGTCTCACGCCACCCTCGACATCGTCTCGACGGTCATTCTTCACGCAGTGCGCAACGCCATCGACCACGGCATCGAGTCGCCCGCGGAGCGAGCAAGTAGCGGCAAGCCGGAGCAAGGCGCGTTGCGAGTAGCCTGCACGGAAACGCCCGATGGCTTGGCCTTGACCGTGACGGACGACGGGCGCGGCCTGAACCGTGAAGCGATACTCACCCGCGCCAAAGCCATGGGAGTCAGCCTCCAGGCTGATTCGGACGAAGCCATCTTCGAGCTCGTATTTTTGCCCGGCTTCTCCACCAGCGCCACGCTTACCGAGAGCTCCGGGCGCGGCGTGGGGATGGATGCCGTGCGCGCCAAAGTAGAATCGAATGGCGGCACCGTGCGCATCGCGTCCGCGCGGGGCGGCGGCACCAGTCTGCTCGTCGCGTTGCCCAGCGTGGTCTCGCGGAGAGCTGAAGCGATCGAGGGCGACTCCGCAAAAACGTCCGGGACGTACAAGACCCGCAACTATGGGAAAACGCGGACAATTTGAGAGGTCGCCTGAGCGCCTACATGGCCTCCGTTCGATCCGGCTTGCTTCGTATAAAATCACTTTTCGTACGAAGCGCCGTTAAGTCCAGAGTTAGACACGCCGTCCTCTAGCCTCGCCGGCTGCTCGAGCGCGCTTGTGTCGTTGACTGGAGCGGTCTGCTGCCTCGCGTCCGATCACGCGAGTCCCTCAAGGAAGGTAGACACTCCATGGCTATTGCTACGTCCAGTCCTCCGCCTTTTCTACAGAACGGAGCGGCGCACGCCGAACAAGAAGTGCTCGAGTTGCGTGGCCAAGTCGCGGCGATTCACCGCTCGCAGGCAGTCATCGAGTTCGAGCTGGACGGTACGATCATCACGGCCAACGACAACTTCTTGAAGGCGACGGGCTACCGACTGGACGAGATCACGGGGCGTCACCACTCGATCTTCGTCGAGCCTGTATTTCGCTCGACGCTCGAGTACAAGCAGTTTTGGAACGATCTCGGGAGGGGGAGCTTCCGTGCCGCCGAGTACGAGCGCGTCGGCAAGGGCGGGAAGCAGGTGTGGCTACAAGCCTCGTACAATCCCATCTTCGACGCTGACGGCAAGCCGTTCAAAGTCGTGAAATTTGCCACGGACATCACGCCCCGAAAGCTGGCCTACCAGGCACAGATCGACGGCGTGGGACACATTCAGGCCGTGGTCGAATTCGAGCTCGACGGGACGATCTCGCGAGCCAACGACAATTTCTTGAAGGTTGTCGGCTATCGTCTCGAAGAGCTGCAGGGGAAGCACCACAGCATGCTCGTGGACGTCGGGACGCGTGCTAGCGCCGAGTACCGACAGTTCTGGGCCAACCTGGCGGATGGTCAGATTCAAAGCGGCCGTTTCAAGCGCTTGGCCAAGGGTGGCGGCGAGGTTTGGGTCCAATCTTCCTACACGCCGCACCTCGACGGAAACGGCAAGCCCTTCAAAGTGGTCGAGTTCGCGACGGACGTTACGGCCGACGTAGCCCGCGAGCAGCTCAACGTGCGCTTCGCGTCGATCACCGAGAACAACCCGATTGGTGTCGTCTACGCCGACACCGACCTGGTAATTCGCTACATGAACGAGTCGGTCAAGAAGCTGCTGCGCTCGGTAGAGTCGCACCTGCCCGTCAAGGTCGACGAGATCATGGGCAAGCCAATCGACGTGTTTCACAAGAACGCGCAGCACCAACGGCGCATGCTCGCGGATCCTCGCAAATTCCCGATTCAAGCGCGTATTCCGCTCGGGCCCGAGTGGGTCGACCTCAACGTGTCCGGCACCTATGATGACCGCGGCAACTACCTGGGCCCCACGGTCACGTGGACGCTGGTAACCGACAAAGTCGCGGCCGAAGAACGCGAGAAGCGCGCGGCTGCCAGCCTGCGCGCGACCATGGACGAGGTGTCGAAGAACGCGCAGTCGCTCGGCGCGGCGTCCGAGGAGCTCACGATAGTGGCCCAGCAGATGAGCGCCAACTCCGAGGAGACGGCGGTGCAAGCTAGGGTCGTCTCCGGTGCATCCGAGCAAGTGAGCAAGAACGTGCAAACCGTCGCGGCGGCGGCTGAAGAAATGAGCATCAGCGTGCGCGAAATCGCCAAGAACGCGAGCGAAGCGGCGCGCGTCGCGACCTCGGCCGTTCGGGTCGCCGACGACACCAACAAAACCGTGAGCAAGCTCGGAGAGAGCTCGGTCGAAATCGGCAAAGTGATCAAGGTGATCACGTCGATCGCCCAGCAGACCAACCTGCTGGCGCTCAACGCTACGATCGAGGCAGCGCGCGCCGGCGAGGCCGGTAAGGGCTTCGCGGTCGTTGCCAATGAGGTCAAAGAGCTGGCCAAGCAGACAGCCGCCGCGACAGAAGACATCAGTCAGAAGATCGAGGCCATCCAGAACGATACCAAGGCGGCCGTCTCTGCCATCTCGCAGATTGGCCAGATCATCGGTCAGATCAACGAATTCCAAACGACCATTGCCGGAGCGGTCGAGGAACAGTCGGCCACGACGAACGACATCGCGCGAAACGCCGGCGAGGCTGCGCGCAACAGCAACGAAATCTCCGGCAACATCTCGGGCGTGTCGGCCGCCGCGAAGGACACGACGGAGGGCGCCAACAACACGCTCAGCGCGGCGCAAGAGCTGGCCAAGTTGGCCAACGGGCTGCGCGTCTTGGTGACATCGGCCGCCCAGCGTTGATCGTGCCACCGTCGCTCCATAGCGCTGAACTTCCATGAGCGAAGAACAAGAATTGGTTCGTGAGTTTCTGATCGAGAGCCGTGACAATCTCGATCAGCTCGACATCGAGCTCGTCGCGCTGGAGGAGGATCCGACCTCGAAAGCTCGCCTATCGAGCGTCTTTCGGACCATCCACACCATCAAGGGCACCTCCGGCTTCTTCGCGTTCAAGAAGCTGGAGGCGGTAGCGCACGTCGGCGAGACGCTGCTCAGCCGACTACGAGACGGCGTGATACGCCTGGATGCGAACCGCACCACGGGCCTCTTGGCTATGGTGGACGCGATTCGTACGCTCCTGCTCGAGGTGGAGCGAACCGGCGGTGAAGGCGCGGGCCACTACGGGGCCGTCATCGAAGCCTTGTCCTTGCTGGCTGACGACACGACTGCCGCCAAGGGGCACGCTCTGTTGGCAGAAGCTGGCGTGGGACGCCGTATCAGTCAGGCGCCTCGGCAACGTGATTCAATCCAGCCTACGCCGCCACGGGTCGAGGCCACCGCCGTACACGCCGCGGCCCAGCCTGCGGCCCAGGTCGCCCCGCGTCCGCTCGTCGAGGAGCCCCGCGCCGCGGCGGATTCACGGATCCGCGTCGATGTTGGGCTGCTCGATCGCCTCATGAACTTGGTCGGTGAGCTGGTGTTAGCCAGAAACCAGCTGGTGCAGCGCGCCAACGGCAGCGGTGACGCCTCGCTGGTGACCGCGTGCCAACGCCTGAATCACATCACCAGCGAGCTGCAAGAAGGCGTGATGAAGACCCGCATGCAGCCGATCGACAACGTGTGGAGCAAATTCCCTCGGGTCGTGCGCGACCTTTCGCTGACGTGCGGCAAGCAGATCAACCTGGAGATGGATGGCAAGAACACCGAGCTCGACAAGACCATCATCGAGGCCATCAGTGATCCGTTGACTCACCTGGTGCGCAACGCCGCCGATCACGGCATCGAGACGCCGGAGCAGCGTGTCGCTGCTGGTAAGCGCGCCGCAGGCTCGCTCAAGCTGCGAGCTTTTCACGAGGGCGGGCGCGTCAATATCGAGCTCGCGGACGACGGCAGGGGCATCGATCCAGAGCGCGTACGCGCCAAGGCCGTGGAGCGCGGGCTCGTCTCGCCGGAGCGCGCGCGTGCGCTGTCGGTCCACGAGGCGACGAATTTGATCTTTTTGCCGGGTTTTTCGACGGCCGAGAAGGTCACCAACGTTTCTGGTCGCGGCGTAGGCATGGACGTAGTGCGCAGTAATATCGAGCGGATCGGCGGTAGCGTCGAAGTAGAGAGCCGTGTCGGCCACGGCACGACGATTCGGATCAAGATCCCACTCACGCTAGCCATCATCCCGGCGCTGGTCGTGACGGCGAGCGGCGAGCGCTTTGCCATTCCCCAAGTCAACCTCGTCGAGCTGGTGAGGTTCGACGCGGAGCAAGCCAGGAGCTCGATCGAGTGGCTGCACGGGGTTCCGGTGTTTCGGCTGCGCGGCAACTTGCTGGCGCTCGTCGAGCTCAGTCAAGTGCTCAGGCTGCCCAAGACCCAGCGCGAAGACTTCAATGTCGTGGTCGTGCAAGCCGACGACCGGCAGTTTGGCCTCGTGGTCGACGGCATCAACGACACGCAGGAAATCGTGGTCAAGCCCCTGACGCGGGAGCTGAAGGGGCTCAACGTGTACGCGGGCGCGACCATCATGGGGGACGGTCGCGTCGCCCTGATCTTGGACGTCATGGGCGTGGCAGAGCGCACTGGGGTCGCGGCCATCCAGCAAAAGGCCCTGGCCGACGCTTCCGAGCAGAAGCCCGCCAGCCAGCAGGAGCGCTTGATCTTGTTCAGGACCGCCGAGGGCTCGCGGATGGCCTTGCCGCTCAACTCGGTCGCGCGACTGGAAGAGTTCCCGCGCAGCCGCGTCGAGCGGGTGGGCAGTCACGACGTCGTCCAGTACCGCGGCGAGATCTTGCCGTTGATTTGCTTGTCGCGAGCCTTCCGGGGACCGCTGGTCAAAAGCGATCCGTTGCAGGTGGTCGTGCACACGGATGGGTCTGGCAGCGTCGGCTTGGTGGTCGACTCGATCGACGACATCGTCGAGGACACGGTGAAGGCGCGTCGCGCCGATGGACGCCCAGGCACGCTCGGAGCCGCCGTCGTGCAAGGGCGCGTTACCGAGCTTTTGGACGTCGCCGTCGTGAGGCAAACCGCCGCGAGAGGTCGTTGAATGTCGGACACGACGCAACTTTGTACGTTTGGGGTCGACGACATGCTGTTCGGGGTGGACGTCACTCGCGTGCAGGAGGTCATTCGCTTTCAAGAGATGACGGCCGTTCCGCTCGCGCCCAACGTCGTGCGCGGGCTCATCAACCTGCGCGGGCAGATCGTGATGGCCGTCGACCTGCGGGCGCGTCTGGGCCTGCCCCCTCGTCCCGGTGGCGATCTGCCCATGAACGTCGTGGTTCAGAGCACCGACGGCTGCGTGAGCTTGCTCGTCGATAGCATTGGAGACGTCATCGAGGTCAGCGAGTCCGTGCTGGAAATTCCGCCGCCCACCATGGAAAAGCACCACAAGCAAGTCGTGGACGCGGTGTGCAAGCTGCCGGGCAAGCTCTTGCTGGTGCTCGATCCCGAGCGCGTGCTGGCGATGCACGGAGACGCCGAGCCGAGCAAGCAAGCGGGAGGGCTGTGATGAACGGTGAGTCGGAAACTTCTTCAGCCAAAGCATCCAAGCGAGCCCTGGTCGTCGACGACTCGCGCGTGATGAGGACCATGCTGCGGCGGTTGCTGGAGCGTCGCGGCTTCGACGTCGTCGAAGCCGAAAACGGCAAAGCCGCTCTCGATCGGCTGGCGCTCATGCGCATTCCCGACCTGGCGCTGGTCGACTGGAACATGCCGGAAATGAACGGCATCGACCTGATTTTGGCGCTGCGATTGGACCGCAACTACGACCGGATGCTGGTCATGATGGTGACGACCGAGACAGAGATGTCGCAGGTGCAGCGCGCCATGAGCGCAGGAGCCAACGAGTACGTGATGAAGCCATTTTCGGAGGACGTGCTCGGCGACAAGCTGACCTTGCTGGGATTCGAGGACCATGGCTGACATCCGGCTCCTGCTCGTCGACGACTCGGCCATCGTTCGCCGCCTCATGCTGTCCGCCATCGCCAAGCATCCCGAAATCGAAGTCGTGGGCGCGGCGCCGACTGGGGCGCTGGCTCTGGCCCGCTTGGCCGAAACGCGACCCGACGTCGTCGTCCTCGACGTGGAAATGCCGGGCATGGACGGCGTCGAGACGCTGCGGCGCATCCGCGAGCTGCATCCGCGCCTGCCAGTCGTCATGTTCAGCGCGCTGACCGAGCGCGGAGCCGAGGTCACGGTGCGCGCCCTGGCAGCAGGCGCGAGTGACTACGTGTGCAAGCCGAGCGCGGCGGACGGGCGCTCTTGCGAGAGCGTCGTGTCGGAAGAGCTCGTGCCCAAGCTGTTCGCCTTGTGCGGCAAGCGCTCGGTCTCGCGCATCCACGTGGGCGGCCCGACGCTACGACCGGGTCCTCCGCCGGAGCGGCGCGTCGAGCTGCTCGTCATCGCGTCGTCCACCGGTGGGCCAAACGCGCTGGGCGACCTGCTACCGCGCATTCCGGCGGGCCTGCAGGTTCCAATCGCCATCGTCCAACACATGCCGCCCGTATTCACTCGCTACCTCGCGGAGCGCTTGAACGCGGCGGGGCCACTGCCGGCTCGAGAAGCCGTTGACGGCGAGCCGCTACGCCCTGGCACGGTCGTGGTTGCTCCCGGAGACTTCCACCTCGAAGTGGAGCGGCGCGGTGGCGAGCTCTTCGTCAAGCTCACCCAGGCGCCTCCCGAAAACTCCTGTCGTCCTGCGGCCGACGTGCTGTTCCGCTCTGCTGCAGTCGCCGTCGGCGCCGGCGCGCTGGGCGTTGTGCTGACGGGCATGGGCCAAGACGGCCTGCTCGGTTCGCGAGCCATCGTGAACGCGGGCGGGAGCATCTTGGTTCAAAACGAGGCAACCTGCGTGGTCTGGGGCATGCCGAAGGCCGTCGAGCAGGCAGGCCTCGCCGAGCTGGTGCTTCCGCTCCCAGAGCTTGGGCAAGCCATCGCGGTGCGTTGCCTCGCTTCGACCGCGCGCGCGGGAGCGGTGGCCCTATGAGCGTGGCGCCTGCAGCCTTCGACAGAATACGTTCTTTGGTGAAAGAGCGTTCGGCGATCGTGCTGGACGAAGGCAAAGAGTACTTGGTGGAGGCGCGCCTCACCCCGATCGCGAAAGCTCGCGGCATCGGCTCGCTCGAACAGCTGGCGTCGATGCTCGACGCGGCGCACGCCGAGCTGGTGGACGAGGTCGTTCAAGCCATGACGACCAACGAAACCAGCTTCTTTCGCGACGTGTACCCGTTCGAGGCCTTGCGAGAGCACGTCATTCCGCAGCTGGTTTCGAAGCGCAAAAGCGCGCGAACGCTGCGAATTTGGTGCGCGGCGTGCTCCAGCGGTCAAGAGCCCTACACGATCGCGATGCTGCTCAAAGAGAACTTCGCCAACTTGGCCGATTGGGACGTGAGTATCTTGGCCACTGACCTGTCGCACGCCATGGTGGAGCGAGCCAAAGCGGGCAACTACAGGCAGCTCGAGGTCAACCGTGGCTTGGGCAGCCAACAACTCTTGCGTCACTTCGAGCGCAACGGCCTCGACTGGCAAATCAAGCCCGATATACGCCGCATGGTGACGTTCGCCCCCATGAACCTCGTGGCACCTTGGCCGGCGACGCCGACGTTCGACATCGTGTTCCTGCGCAACGTGCTGATCTACTTCGATGTCGAGACCAAGCGCCGCATCCTCGGAAACCTGCGAGGTCGGATGGCCGGAGACGGCTACCTATTCTTGGGCGGCGCCGAGACCACCATGAACATCGACATCAGCTTCGAACGCGCTCCGTTCGAGCGGGCTAGTTGCTACCGCCTCACCGGCTCGTAGGGAAGGGCAACGGATATGTACCGCGAAGAGCTTACCGAAATCGCCAAGGTCATCTGGGAGTCGATCGTGGGTCTGCCGCTCGAGCCGAGCGAGTCTGGCCAGCAGGCGGCCGCTGCAGATCTCGTCACCGTGCGCGTGAACGTCAGCGGCGCCTGGAACGGCTCGGTTTCTGCCACCTTTTCTCGCAATTTGGGCAGCATGATCGCCAGCGCCATGTTGCAGCTCGACGCCGAGCAGCTGAGCTCCGCCGATGTCAGCGACGCGCTGCTGGAGGTCGTCAACATGCTAGGGGGTAACTTCAAGGCGCTCTTGCCGCCGGTTTGCCACCTCTCTTTGCCGGACCTGGTCACGGATCCATCGCAGGTGCCTGGCACGCTGGAAGAGACCGCGCATTTCGTGTGCGAGCACCAGCCGTTGGACATTTGCGTCCGCAAGTTGTCGCTCGCCAGCTGAGGCACGGCAGTACCAGCCCAGGCGCCGTTCGAAGTGTGAACGCCGGTATCGCCAAGCTTGGACCCATCGAAAGCCTGTCCCAGCAAACCCTCGACGACGGCGGCGTGACGCGGGGGTGATGGCCCTGATGCCGAGTTCGAAACCATGTCGGTAGAAATGACCATTGGAGCCTTGGCTCCAGTGCGCATTTATCGTCGACGGCTAGCCATGACCAAGTCAGAGAAGACGTGTTTCGTAATCATGGGTTTCGGCAAGAAGACCGACTACGGGAAGAAAGCCCGCACGCTCGATCTGGACGCGACTTATCGAGCGATCATCAAGCCGGCCGTGACGGCGTGTGGTTTGCGCTGCATTCGCGCCGACGAGGTCACTCATTCGGGCATCATCGACAAGCCCATGTATCAGATGCTGCTTGGCGCCGATCTGGTGATCGCCGACATTTCGACCGCCAACGCCAACGCCATCTACGAGCTCGGTGTGCGGCACGCGCTGCGGCCGCACACGACAATCGTGATCAAGGAGCAGGACGGCGCCTTTCACTTCGATCTCAATCACCTGGCTACCCTTCAGTATAAACACCTCGGCGAAGACATCGGCAGCGCCGAGGCGGAGCGCAAGCGCGATGCGCTTGCCAACCTGATTCGTGGCGTGTTGGAGAAGGACGAGCCAGAAACCGACAGCCCGGTCTTTACCTTTCTGACCGAGCTCAAGGGACGTTCCCTGACGCAAACGGAGCTCAAGCAGCAGGTCGACGCGATCGAAGACTACGGTGACACCCTCGGCAAGTTCCTCGACGCGGGGCGAAAAGCCGCTGGCGACAGCCGGCACGGTGAGGCCAAGCTGTTCTTTCAGCAGGCGCTCGACCTGACTACGCAGCAAAAAGGCGAGGCGTCGGCGCCTGATGCGTTCATCGTTCAGCAGTTGGCCTTGGCCACCTACAAGGAGAAGACGAACTCTCCCATGCAGGCGTTGACGGAAGCCTGGAAGGTGATTTCGCTGCTGAGCCCTGCTACTTCCACCGATCCAGAGACGCTCGGCATTGCTGGCGCGATTCAGAAGCGCCTGTGGCAGCAGCGCCAAGACATCCAGTGTCTCAACGACAGCATCGATTTGTACGGTCGCGGTTTCGACGTCAAACGCGACTACTACAACGGCGAGAACTACGCGCTTTGTTTGGACCTACGAGCACAGCGCCAGGCCGATGCGGCTGAGGCCAACTACGACCGTATCACCGCAAAGAAGGTTCGCCATCGTGTCATCGACATCTTGACCACGGCGTTCGCAGAGGCGTCAACTCGAGAGCGCCCCGACTACAAATGGATGCTGGCGACGATGGCAAACACCTCCTTCGCTCTTGGAAACGCGAAGGAGGCCGCCGCGCACGAGGCACTGTTCCGCCAGCAGCAACCAGCGGGCTGGGAGCTCGAGACCTTCGAAGAGGGTAAGAAGTACGCGCAAGAACTGGCGAACGCCAAGCCGGCAGGCTGAGGTGCATTCAGAAGCGCTATCGTCAGGGGCCGACCTTGACGGCAGTCTTGTCGATCACTTCGCGCGCATGCGGTTGTTCTTGGGGTTGTGTTCCACCTCGGCGAGGCCCAACGCTTCGAGCACGGGCGGCAGGTACATGCCGAAGCGCCCGCGCAGGCCCTTTTTGAGGCCGTACCAACCCTTCACTGGATTGCTCGCCGCGCGACCCCACGCCTCCACGGTGCCCTCGGTTGCCGGCTTCTGTTCGTCGGCGGCGCCGAGCAGCACCCAGTCGCCGTTCTTCTGCAGCATCTTGTGCAGATCTTCTATCGAACGCAGGTGGTAGCGCAGCTGCGTCTTGCCCACCTGCACGACCAAGGCGGGCGGCTCCGCGGCTTCGTCCTTGTAAGCCTGAAACTCTGCGGTGCCGGGCGGCGTCTTGAGCTGCCACGGGTCGCCGGCAGTGCCGGCGCCTTTGACTTTGCTCACGGGCTTGGTCTGGTCGCGAACCATCGTCGTTTTCATCCGGGGCCTCAGTTACTCGACGACTCAGCCGACCAAAAGGATGCGCAACTCACGCACCAGCTAGTCGATTTGTTGGCAGAGCGGGGGGGCTAACCCTCCCGTCCGACCAGCATCCGAATCAGCGTCGTTCGAGCCCCTGGCTTCGCGCTGGACACGCCGCTCGGTGAAGCTTCCGCGTTGCTCATTGCGCCAACTCCTCAGCATCGGTCGAAGCAAGTCTCAGGCCGCGCCGGGCCCAGCCAATCGGCCAATCAACGCGCCCGCTGTTAGACCGGAGAGCGCATTGGTTGCGCCTCGGAGCTCCTCATCACGCAAGAGGTGCCGGAGCCGCGGGAGGCTTTTTGCTGGGCTCGGTGCAGCGCGAGCTCCCGGCGAAGTACGACATGCTCCCACCGGCTTTGCAGCGCGGGTTCAAAGGGCACACGAGTTGGTGGAGATCCGTGCACTCATCAGGGCATGCGCAAGCTTGGTTTCGGGCTCGTCGTCGTAGTCGCTGCCGCGTGCGGGAATGAAGGGGGGACCACGCCGCAGCCCTCTGCGGGTGCGCCCGGCAGCGGCAGTACGGCCGGCGGCAGCGCCGGCTCTGTTCCAGCCCAGGGTGGCTCGGTGGCCACCGGCCAAGGCGGCACGCTCACCGCGGCGGGCAGCGCCGGGGAGGGAGGGGGAGCCGGCGGTACGAGCGGCTCCAGCGGCACCAGCGGAGCAGAGAGCGGCGGGGCCGGTGGTAAGGGCGCAGCGGGCGGCGGCGGTACGGCTCCGTGCAGCGCTGGCCACGTGTGCGACGGCTTCGAGGGGGCCGACTTTGCCAGCTGGACGAAGAACGGCGAGGGCCAGGTAAAGCTCGATACGACTCACGTGTTCGCGGGCTCGCAGGCGATGCAATTCATGAGTGAACCGGGCGGCAACAAGCGCAGCCAGCTCGAGCGCAGCGGGGCGCCGCTCTTTCCGCTTGCCGGTAACAAGATGTGGGGCCGCGTGATGGCCTTCGCCAAAGACCTGCCGGGCATGAGCGACAAAGAGGACAAGAACGTGCACTACGACCTGATTCAGGCGTCCGGTGCCGATCCGGCCGTCGGCGAATACCGCGTGGCGGGCATGGGTGGCGTGCTCCTCAACTACAACCCACACGACTGCTACTTTGGGACGCAAAAGCCCATACCCGAGGACAAGTGGGCCTGCTGGGAGTGGCTGTTCGACGGCGAGAAGAACGTGATCGAGTTCTATATCGACGGCGTGCAGCAAGCGCGCATCGAGAACAAGGGGCAGGGCTGCGTCGACGGCACGAGCTCCGTCTGGGAAGCGCCAACCTTCTCCGAGCTGAGAATTGGCTTCGTCAACTACCAAAGCAAGGCCGAAACGACCAGCCTTTGGCTCGACGAGCTCGAGCTGGGGCCAGAGCGCCTCACTTGCCCAACCCCGACGGCCGCAACGCATTGAGCAGGCTTTTGGTGACCCCACCGGACTCCTAGGAGTACACTGCTGGCATGTCGACCGAACGGCTGCAGCGGGATGGCTTCGTCGTCGAACGGCATGGCGACGGCACGTCGACGTATTTCGTCTACGCAGGACACATGCGGCACGTCGAGCTCATGCCCGTGAGCGGTACACTGAGTGTGCCGTACACTCGGCTCGACGATCCCGAGCACGCCGAGGATCTAGTGGAGGCACTTTGGACGCTCTCGATCCCCGGCGTGGTCGACCAGATTGAAGTCTCCTATCGCCAGGGCGATCCGAACGAGACGATGACAGTGCGCACGCGTACAGTTCCGTGAGCTGTCGGCCGTCGCGTCGCCTGCCGCGTTCAGCGTGGTTGGCGACGCCGCTCGCACCTAAAAGCTGATCGTTTGCAAAGTAGCTCCGGCCGCGAAGGCACCCGACTTGACCGGCGTTCCCCAGCTGGTCCCGTCGTTGCTGACGTAGAACGCCCAGTCCTTGATGCGACCGTTGGGGCTGTTCTGACGCGGAAGGTACGAAAAACCGCTGATGGGCGCGGCCTTCCCCATATCGATGATCAAATAGTGCGGCAGCGGCGTATCGTTGACGTCGTTGGGCGCCCACTGCCAATGCGTGTGCCAGTACGTTGCGGGGTCGCCGTCGATGGCGTTCGTGGCAGCGGCTTTCTCCGTCACGATCTCTTCGGAGTCGGCCGTGATCGACCACCCCTGGCGAGCGATGGCCTTGGCTCCCGTGGTGAGGACTTGCAGCTCCGCCACGGAGCTCCAGACCTTGCCGCCCATCTCCGACGTGGCGAGCAGCTTGACGTAGCGATAGCTCGTTGGGCCGGGAGACGTGCCTCCGCTACCGGCAGTGCCCGCCGTGCCACCAGCGGTGCTGGAAGTGCCTCCGCTACCGGCAGTGCCCGACGCTCCACCGCCAGCGGTGCCGGCAGTGCCACCGCCGCTCGTGTTGTCGGGCGCGCCGCCGCCGCTCGTGTTGTCGGGCGCGCCACCGCCGCCATCCATGCCGGCGCCAGGCAAGCTGCCGGCCCCCGAGGACGCGGGGCTGGTGGTCCCGCCCGCGGGCGTACCTCCGAGCGCTCCCTCTCCACCGTCGGGCAGCGCTGCATCGGTGCCGCCTATCGACGTGGAGCCTCCAGACGCCGAGCCCTGAGGTTGCGACTCGTTGGGCACACTGTAGACGGAACAAGCGCTGAGCAACCCGACAGCGGCGAACATTCGCCGGGCGAGCGGGCGAGCCGACTTCCTGGCGCAGGTCTTCATCGAGTGAGTAGGCAAAGCGAGCGTGGCCGCGACGAAGAGCGGCGGACACTTCGAACGTTAGCGTGAGTTGGTGGTCCTCGGTAGCAACTCCCGTGGTCCAGTTGCGTTGAGTTGAGTCTCGTGTCGTGCGCTGGTGTGCGCAAACATGGGTCATTGGAGGAGACGAGCACGCGCTACCATCGCCAGCGTGCCGAACGAAAGCAGCTGGCTCGAAGGCGATGGGGGCGTCACACGGCGTGCTCACGATGCCAAGCGCTTCGCCGACCTCGTCCGCGGTTTGTTCCTGGAAGAAGGTGAGCGATACGACCGTGCGCTCGCGCTCCGCCAAAGGCGCGTTGAGCGCTCCACGGCCTCGCAACCGCTCTCACCGGGGGCGGTGCTTTCGGGGCAGCCGCCCAGCCGCGGCCCGATTGCCGCTTCTTGACCGGCGGGCGCTGCAAGCTCAGGCTTCGGTCATGGTGGTTCGGGCAGCGCGAGCGCAGTGGCTGTTTCTCGTGGTCGCGGTTGCGAGCTGCGGCGGGCGGTCGGTCACGAACGACGGAGCGGGCGGCGGCCGTGAAGCCGGCGGCGGGCACTCCGAGCACGTGAGCGGCGGAGCGAAAGAGGGCGGGCCCACGGGCGCGGGCGGCAGCTCGTCGGATGTTCGGGGGGGAACCACGCAGCCGCCTGACTCGGTCAGCGGCAACGGCGGGCGGGCGACGGGAGGCACCGGCGCAACCGCAGCCACCGGCGGCACCCTTGGCGCAGCCGGCGCGCCGACGTTGGATACCAGTCGCGCCCATGTGGAGGTGCCACACGGGTCCTATCGTGTCGTTGGGTTCAGCGCCGACCAAGGCGACGGCAAGTTCTGGGAAGATGCCCAGACGGTCGACGCTGTCGACCTCTCCATCGAGTCCGGGGTCGGCGCCCTCGCACTTCTCGACCAGTCCGGCGAGCTCGTCGGAGCCGGCGTCACTTCGTGCGCCGCTCCCCGCGCGGGGGTGCCCGAGCGCCTCCAGGTGCCGGCCGCGTTCCCCACGATCCAGGCCGCGCTCGACGCCGCGAACGCGTTCGATATCGTCGAAGTGGCGGCCGGAACGTACCGCGAGCACCTCGTGGCTCGAGGCCCGGTGACGCTCCTCGGCGCTGGCGCGGGCGTGACGTTCCTAGACGGCGACGGGAAGGCGGCGAGCATCCTGGACGTGAGCCAGGCTTACGCGGCCGTCGTCGCGGGCTTCACCTTCCGCAACGCCGGCCAAAAGTCGGGCTGCGCGGACTCGGATGACCCCGGTGCCTGCTCCGGGAACTGGTACTCGGCAGCCGTTTACGTGAGCGGCGATGGCGCGGACGCCGCTTGCCCGCCGTCCCTCTTTTTCTTCCACAACGCCGTCACTGCCTCCCACATGGGCCTCTTCGTGAACTTTCGCGCGCGCGCCATCGCGACGAACAACCTCTTTTACGGCAACCGCTACGCCTTCGTTGCGAATCATCATCAAGACGCGGCGCTCCTCGCCAACAACGTTTTTTACGACAACGACGGCGTCGCCATCTTCGGCCAAGCCTCGTACCTGAGCATCATCAACAACATCGTCCTCGGCGGTGGAAGCGCCTTCGAGAAGATGTACGTGCAGTCCGGCTTCGTCGGCTGCAACGTCGTTTTCGGTAGCGACCCGGGCTTCATCGAGAGCCCCGTCGTGCTGGACCCCGCGTTCGTGAACGCACCGGGCGGGGACTTCCGGCTGTCCCCCGACTCGCCGGTGCGTGGCCGCGGCTGCCTCGGCGGCCCGCTCCACGACGCCAGCGACGATCCCGGCGCCTACGGAGGGCCGCTCGGCAACTGGTAGCGCGCGCTTCGCGGCCGGGCCTGGGCAACCGTAGGGAACCGGGAAACTCGGGCGCGGCGCGAGGCGTGCGCTCTCTCTCCCAAGATCCGGCAACCCACAAAGCAACTGCGGCCACCCGATGGGTGGCCGCGTTGCTTGTGGACGCGCCGGGAATTGAAGACGGCGCAGGCGTCACGCCAAAGACCATCGTTCATTGGGTTTTGTGGGTGCGCGTGGCGCAGCGAGGGTGCGCGTTCTGTCGCTCGGCGTCGCATTTCGTCGCCACGACTCAGGGAGATGCCTGACCACGAGGGCAGCGGGTTTCGGGCCAACCGTCAAGCGGCGAACGGGGTTACTCTCTGGGACTGCGTGGAACTAGCCCAATCGCCACCGGCGCTTGTGTAGAGATTGATGCGGCGTGCTTGGGAGTCGACGGCAGCAACGAGTTATGAAGTAGGGCTGATCCGATGAGTGCTTCCGACCTCAGCATGCGCCGGATGACGGGTTTTTCTGCCTTGATATCGGTCGCGCTGTGGCTCGCGATCTTTCCCTTGTACACGATGGGCGACCCGCCTGTGTCGCTCCATGACGGTGCAGCCATTGCGCGCGACTTCTCGCGGATTCAAAACGTCGTGTTGACACGGATACTGCTGGGCCTTGCGCTGTACCCGACGTTGTTGGTGTTCGCCGTCGGCCTGCGGGAGTTGATTCGCCGAGCGGATGCGCAGTTCGAATGGGTCGGCACGCTGCTAGTCGCCTCGATGACGGTGTGGCTCGCGGTGACGTTGGTCGCGAACGGAATTGAAGGCGGCATCGTGCTCGATGCACTTCACGGCAGTGGCGATCCGTCGGTGGCCAGAGCCCTCACCATGGCCTACCTACTCATCTACAACGGAGCCATTGCCTTTGTCGTGACGGCGCTGTTCCTTGCCACTGCCGGGTACGCCACCTTCGTGACGGGGATTCTGCCCCGCTGGACGGCGTGGCTCGCCTGTGCCGCAGCACTGCTGTGCGTCGCTTGCATCCCGGCGATGTACGCCGGGTCTGTGGACCCGGCGGGGTTCTACAACGCGGGTGGGTGGGGTGCGGCATTGATCGCGAACTTTCCGCCTCTGCTATGGTTTCTCGCGGTCGGCGCTCTGCTTGTCCGAAGGCGATAAGTCTGCGCAGGGGTCATGCCGGACGAGAGGACGATGCCTGAGCGAAAGCCGTGAAAAAGAGGCACAACCTCGCCCGGCCCGCGGCGCCGCGGTAGTCTAGGCGGCGATGGCCAACGCCGCCTCCACCGGAGTCCTTCACGGCAACACGATCACGCTCGACGCACCTGTGCCACCGTTGGAGGGGCAGCGGGTTCGAGTGCTCATCGCGCTCGCCGATGATGACGTGCAGCTGCGTCCCGAGCAGCAAGCCGAGGCGTGGCGCCAGTGGACTTCGACCGGCCCTCAAGGCCCGATCGAAGACGATGGTGAGCCGGAGTTTCCGTG
>DATAKF010000080.1:0-26509 GCA_036261775.1 Polyangiaceae bacterium
AGGTCGTCCACTTCATGTCTTGCTCTGGGTCGATACCCAGCGCGCGATAGGCGCCGCGCTCGAGCCAGCCCAGGCCGCGAGACATGAAGGTCTTCTCGCCCGAGAAGACCTTGGCCATGTACGTGCCGAGCGGCCTGGTGAGAATGAACAGTAGCCCGAAGAACAGGAGCATCTGTGCTGTAGCAAAGGCAGTCATGGGTCAGAACTTCTCCGGCACGAGCAGCGCGTAGAGTAGGTATCCCAGCAGCATCAGCGTTACCGCGCTGAGCCATAGCGTGTCAGTCATGGCCGCCCCCGCGCAGCTTCTCGCAGCCGTGTGCGTAGGCGACGGAAATCGCAAAGAAGCCGATGCTGGCGGCGACGAATATCAGGTCCATCATGCTCTTGCCTCGAATGGCCGCCCTTTGAGGCCGCGGCACGATGAAAGCTAGTTCTCGGCTCGTAAAGATGGCGTTGTGAATGAGCGGCGGCGCATCAAGAATTCGTAAAGACGCGCCCAGTCGGCTTGCCTCGGCCGTCAGCCATGAGACGGTACGGTGACCTGTGTGCTACGTGTTAATCCGTGACTTGCTCAGGAGGATTCGCCGTGTCGCGAAAAGCAACTCTCATGCTGGCAGTACTCGGTCTCCTGGCGTTGCTGGCGGGCTGCCGCGGCGATCCGACGACGGTCATGACGCGCCTCGAGGAGTCACGCAGGGTGGTCGCGACGCTACGTCTCGACTTCCAGCAAATGGCCGACGCTTCCAACCGCGCCGTGATGGCAAACAGCGAAGAAGCCTCGGCCGCGGCGGCGCGAGAGTCGCAGGCAGCCACGAGCGCGGTCGAGAAGGACGCCGCCAAGCTGGCTGAGCTGCTCCAGGGGTTGAGTTACGCCAACGAGGCGGGAGTCTTGAGCGAGTTCAAGGCCCGGTTCTCCGAGTACAAGGCGCTGGATACTCGGATCGTCAACTTGGCCGTCGAGAACACGAACCTCGAGGCGCAGGCCCTGGCTTTTGGACCCGCTAGCGAGGCCGCAGGTGTGTTCGCAGCTTCGCTCGACGCCGCCCGCTCGCGCTTGCCATCGAAGGCTCTGGACCGCGCCGAGCTCCTGATCGCCCAGGCGTTGCTCGCCGTGCGTGAGATTCAGGTGCTGCACGCTCCGCACATCGCCGAACGCGACGAAGCGACCATGGCGCGCATGGAGAAGCAGATGCTCGAGCTCGACGCCAAAGCCAGAACGGCGCTGACGGCACTCACGGCGCTCGCCTCGGAAGAAGCCCGTCCAGCTTTGACAGACGCCCTCGCGGCGCTCGACCGCTTCAAAGCCACCTCAGCTCGAATCATCGAGCTCTCCCGCCGCAACACCAACGTGCTGGCGCTCGACCTATCGCTTCGCCAGAAGCCCGCCCTCGTCGCCGCCTGCAATCGGCCGCTCGTGGCTCTGCAAGCGGCCTTGGCGCTAGAAGGTCCCAAGTCGTCACGCTGACTCGAAAGAGCGTCACGGCCCAGCAGGCGCGTGTCGGGTTCAAGCAGCGGTGACCGCACCTGCGCCACACTGAGGCGATTCGCGCCGCCAGGCGTCGCCGGGGCGTCGTGTTAGGGTGGCCATCGTGTCACGCGCTCATCTGCAAGAATTCGAGAAGAAGGTCCGTGTTAGGCCCCTGCGCAAGCGCGACTACCCTGCCATCGTAGAGCTGCAGCTCAAGAGCTTTCCCAAGATGAAACCTTGGTCGAAGGCCCAGTTCGAGAGCCAGCTGCAGCACTTTCCCGAAGGACAAATAGGCGTCGAGCTCGACGGGCGCGTGGTCGCGTCCTGCTCGAGCTTGATTGTCCCATTCGATTTGTACACCGATTGGCACGACTGGGCCCGCCTCGCCGACAGCGGCATGATCCGTAACCACGACCCGAAGGGCGACACGCTCTACGGCATCGAGATCATGGTGCACCCAGACTTCCGCGGAATGCGCTTGGCCCGACGCCTCTACGAAGCACGCAAACGCCTGTGTCGAGAAAAGAACCTGATGCGGATGGTGATTGGCGGGCGCATCCCCGGCTATCAGAAATACGCCAAGCGCATGAGCGCCGAGGACTACGTGGCTCGCGTCCAGGCCAAAAAGCTGGTCGATCCCGTGCTCACCACGCAGCTTTCGAATGGGTTCGAGCTGGTGCGGGTCATGCGCGACTACATGCCATCGGACGAAGATTCCGGCGGTTGGGCCACGCACATGGAGTGGACCAACGTCGACTACATAGCCGACGCGCGCCGCAAAGTTGCGCCGGTTCAGCTAGTGCGCGTAGCCGCCGTGCAGTACCAAATGCGCAGAGTCGCAAGCTTTGACGAGTTTGCTCGTCAGGTGGAGTTCTTCGTGGATTCCGCGAGCGACTACCAGTGCGACTTCGTGCTCTTCCCGGAGCTGTTCACGCTCCAGCTCTTGTCGCTGACCCAAGGAATTCGACCCGGGCTCGCGGCGCGCAAGCTCGCCAGCTTCACGCCCAAGTACTTGCACCTGATGACGCGACTGGCGGTCAAGTACAACGTCAACATCATTGGCGGCAGCCAGTTCGTGCTCGAAAAGGGCACGCTCCACAACATTGCCTACCTATTCCGAAGGAATGGCACGCTCGAGCGGCAGTACAAACTGCACATCACGCCCAGCGAACGACGCTGGTGGGGCGTGCAAGGCGGCACCAAGGTCAGCGTGTTCGACACCGACCGCGGGCGCATCGCGATCAACGTTTGCTACGACATCGAATTCCCCGAGCTAGCTCGGCTCTGCGCCAAGCAAGGCGCGCAAATCCTGTTCTGTCCGTTCAACACCAACGAGCGCAGCGCTTACCTGCGTGTGCGACACTGCGCCCAAGCGCGTTGCATCGAAAACCACATGTACGTCGTGATTGCCGGCTGCACCGGCAACCTACCGTCCGTCGAAAACGCCGACATTCACTACGCCCAGTCGGGAATCTTCACGCCCGCCGACATCTCCTTCGCGCGCGACGGCATCGCGGCGGAGTGCGAGCCCAACATCGAAACCATCGTCATGCACGACGTCGATTTGGAGCTGCTCCGCCGTCACCGCTACGCCGGCGCCACGCAGAATTGGAACGATCGCCGGCGCGATCTCTACGGGGTACATTTCGGCCCGGACAATGGCGACGCCGTAGTTTGACGAGTCGAAGACTTGCCAAGCCAGGAGTTGCCACCCCAAATCGGCCGCTTGCTCGGCGCGGTCGCTGAGGCGAGCTAGTCGTGACACCCTGCAGAAAGTAGGGCTCACTCGCTCAGGAGCGCGAGCCAGTCGAGAATCGTCCACAAGCGCTGGCGATGACGGCGATGACCTCGATGGAGTCGATGGGTTTGGAGACGTGGGAGTTGAAACCGGCGCGCAGGGCGATGGCGCGGTCTTCGCCGCGGGCGTAGGCGGTGAGGGCTACGGCGGGGACGACGCCGCCTCGAGCGGGGGTGCGCAAGCGGATGCGTTTGATCAGGGAGAGCCCGTCTTCGTTGGGCATGCCGATGTCGGAGACGAGAATGTCGGGGACTTCGGCGTCGAGCGCCGTCAGGGCCGCCTCGACGCTGTTGGCGGTGCGCAGGCGCGCCCCTGCCCCGACCAGCAGGTGCTCCAGCATTTCTCGGCTGTCATCGTCGTCGTCGACCACCAGCACGCGCACGCCGCGCAGCTCGCCGGCCGAAGCGTGAGGGCTCGACGCCTCTCGTTCGCGGTTCCGATCCAAGCTCGCGTCGTCCTTCACGTGCTCCAACTCGATGGTGAACGTCGCCCCGAGCCCCTCACCCGGGCTCTCGGCGCGCACCGTTCCGCCGTGCAGCTCGATCAGGTGCTTGACGATCGCCAGCCCTAGGCCAAGACCGCCGGCTCGGCGCGTCATGCTGCCTTCGGCTTGCCGAAAGCGGTCGAAGATGAACGGCAACGTCGCGCTATCGATGCCGCGGCCACTATCCGAGACAGTCAACGACACCCGCGCCTCGCTCTTCAGCTCCAGGCGCACGAGCCCGCCCTCGGGGGTGAACTTCACCGCGTTGTTCAGCAGATTCCAGACGACCTGCTGCAGGCGCCCGGCGTCTCCGCACACGTCGTAGTGGCCGGGCTCGACCTCGACGGTCATGGCCACCCTCTTGGCGCGCGCGGTTGGCTCCACCGCGTCGTGCGCCAAACGCACGATGGCCTCGAAGTCTTCCACCTCCTTGTGGACGTGCAACTTGCCAGAGATGATACGGCTCACGTCCAGCAGGTCGTCAATCAGCTGGGTTTGCGAGCGCGCGTTGCGAGCGATGGTATCGAGCGCGTGCTTGCTCTTCTCTGCCGACAGCAGGCCACCACGCAGCAGCGACACCCAACCCGCGATCGCGTTGAGCGGCGTGCGCAGCTCGTGCGAGACCACCGCCAAGAAGTCGTCTTTGACGCGGTTCGCGCCTTCTGCGCGCGTCCAGCCCTCGTGCGCGTGGGAGAGCAGTCGCTCGCGCTCCGCGCTCACCTCGGCCAAGCGCTCGCGCTCGAGCTGCAAATCCTCGTACAAGCGCCGAGTGCGACCCATGCTACCCACGCGCGCCGACAGCTCCGCGGCGTCGTAAGGCTTCGTCAAGTAGTCGTTCGCGCCTGCGGACAGCGCCTCGACGATGTCTGCCTTGTTGCCTTGCACGGTAAGCATCAAGATTGGCAGCGCCATTTCATCCAGCGACGCTCGTAAGAAGCGACAGATCTCGAGCCCGCTCATGCCAGGCAGCTGCCAGTCCAGGATCAAGATGCTGGGGCCGCCGTGAGTCGAACGGCGCTCGAGCATGGACGGGCCATCGATGAAAACTTCGATCTCGCAGCCTGGTAGCGCCCGTCTCGCGAGCTCGGCCTCCAGCGGGCTGTCCTCGACCAACCAAATCAAGCTGCGGCGACTCGACACCGGCATTTGCTCCAGCTGCTGCGACTCGGCCGACATTCAGCGCAAATACCACCTCTGCCTGCTGCGGCATAAGTACGTGGCATAAGTACGTGCAGCGGGTCGAGGTGTGGCGCATTTGTATGCTGACTGCGACATGACTGCGACATGACTGCTGAACACGGTGTTCGGCGCAGCATTTGGGGTGTACAGGTGAGGCGTGAAAGACGTTTTGGTCGTCGACGACAGCAAGGTCATGCGCGACATGGTCGTCGCCTGCCTGCGCGGTTTGCCCGAAGCGCGCTTCACTCAGGCCGCCAGCGGCCTGGAAGCCATCGAGCGGCTCTCGCTCGGGCGCTTCCACCTGGTCGTGCTCGATCTCAACATGCCAGACATTTCCGGGGTCGAAGTGCTGGAGTTCGTGCGCGCGCAGGACAACCTGAAATCGCTGCCGATCATGGTCGTCACTACGCGGGGTGACGAAGCGTCGCGGTCGCAGGCGCTCGCCGCCGGGGCGACGCTGTTCGTCACCAAGCCTTTCACGCCCGAGGCCATCGCCCAAGAGGCGCAGCGCCTGATCGACGTCGGAGCTTGAGCTAGGTGGCCGAATCCGGCGGCCTTCACGAATTCGTCTCGGCGTACGTGATCGAGGCAGAAGAGCACCTGGAGACTGCCAGCACGCAGCTCTTGGCCATCGAGCAGGCGCTCCGCTCCGGTGGCGCCAATCTGCGCGCTCTGCGTGAGGCATTCCGAGCGCTGCACACGGTCAAAGGCTTGTCGGCCATGGTGGGCGTCGAGCCAGTCGTCACCATCGCGCACCGCATGGAGGCGCTGTTGCGCTCCTCCGATCGGCGTGGCGCCAAGCTGCCGCTCGAGTCCATCGACGTACTGCTCAGTGGCGTCCGCGCCATTCAGAGTCGCGTGCGCGCCTTCGGCGACCGAAAGTCGGTGGCGCCGCCAGAGCTGGAGCTGCTGCGCGCGCTCGACGCGCTCGACACCGAGCATGGCAGCGAGCTCGACCAGCTGCCGAGCCTCGACCTAGACCCGGCGCTGGCCAGCAAGCTGGGCGCGCTGGAGCTGGAACAGCTGAAAACCGGCCTGCTCGAAGGTCAGCGGGCGCTGCGCGTCGACTTCAAGCCCTCACTCGAGAGATCAGCGCGCGGCGTGACCATCAACCAAGTGCGCGAGCGGCTGCAGCTGATCGGCGACGTGGTGAAAGTGTTCCCGACGTCGGTGCCTGCTGCGGCTGGCGAGCCCGGCGGCCTCAGCTTCGTGATCGTGCTGCTTTCTTCGGCCTCGCTCCAAGCCGTGGCCGAAGCCGCCGACGACCAAGAGCCGAAGGTGCAGCTGCTGGCAGAAATGCCGGTTCGCGCGCTCCCCGCGGCCGTGTCCGACGCAGCGCTCGCAGCCGAGGAGCCGCTCGAGGCCGCCACCGACGAGGTCCACGTTCCGCAGCGCGGCGTGGTACGGGTCGACGTTTCGCGCTTGGACGACACCGTCGAGGGCTTGTCCGCGCTGCTCGTCACGCGTTTTCGCTTGGCACGCGCAGTGAAGGCGCTGCGCGACAAGGGCGTGGACACGCGCGACCTCGAAGCCATCGTGAACGACAACGCGCGCCAGCTGCGCAGCCTGCGCGCCGCCATCCTGCGTGTGCGCATGGTGCCGGTCTCGGAGCTGCTCGACCGCATTCCGCTGATCGTGCGCGGCCTGCGGCGCACCATGAACCGCCAGGTTCGGCTGGAGCTCGACCCCGGTGGCGCGGAGGTCGACAAAGCCGTGGCCGAACGGCTCTTTCCGGCGCTGGTGCACCTCGTCCGCAACGCCGTCGACCACGCGATCGAGACGCCCGACGAGCGCGTGCGGCGTGGCAAGCCCGAAGACGGGCTGCTTCGGATCGAGTGCTCGAGCCGCTCCAATCGCTGGCTGGAAATGCGCATCACGGACGACGGGCGCGGCATCGATCCAGCGGCAGTCGCGCGACGGGCCGGCGCGCCTTTGCCCGCGACCGAAGCAGGGCTCTTGGAGCTGATCTGCCGCTCGGGCCTGTCCACGCGCGACGTGGCCACCACCACCAGCGGGCGTGGCATGGGCATGGAGATCGTCAAGCGGGTCGTCCACGAGCAGCTCGGCGGCGAGCTGACCCTGCGTAGCGACCTGGGCCAGGGCACGAGCTTCAAGTTGATGGTACCGCTGTCGATTTCGGTGATCGACGCCTTCTCGTTCGTGTGTGGAGGGCAGCGCTTCGTGACGCCCGTGGTCACCATCGAGGAAATCATCGAGCTCGACCCGCGGGAGGTCGTAGAGAGCATTGCGCTCCCGGGACAACGCCCGGTCAAGCTGGTGCGTCGGCGTGGCCGCGCGGTGCCGCTGCTCTCGCTCGCCGGAGTGTTCTCCATGCCGCCTTCGGGCATCGAAGCCAAGGCGCTGGTGGTCCGACGCGGTGACGACACGCTGGCGTTCGCGATCGAGCGCATGCTGGGCCAGCAAGAGGTCGTGGTCAGGCCACTGACCGACGTTTTGCTCAAAGTTCCAGGCGTCTCGGGCGCGACTGACTTGGGCGATGGGCAGCCAACGCTGGTGCTCGACTTGCTCTCGCTGGGGGCCCGTGTATCGAGCGGAAAAATGGAGCTAAACGCATGACTGAGCTGCACGTGGTGTTCAGCGTTGCCAGCGCCGAGTTCGCGATTCCCGCCGCCGCCGTGGTGCAACTCGAGTCGTATCAGGGGGCAACGCCGGTACCTGGCTCTGCCGCTCACGTGCTCGGCATCATTCAAGTGCGCGGGCAGGTCATCCCCGTCATCGACCTGCGGCGACTGTTCGGCCAGCCTGCGGGTGAGACGACGCTAGACACGCGCGTCATCGTGACCGAGCAGAGCGGTCGACAAGTGGGGCTGCTGGTGGACAAGAGTCGTGAGGTCTTGCGCATCGACAGCGCCACGGTGCAAACCACCCCAGGCTTGGTCGAAGAGAGCTCGCGCGGTTTTTTTGCTGGAGTGGTCCAGCTCGGTCAGCGGCTGATCATGCTGCTCGACCTACGCAAGGTGGTAGGAGAGGAAGATTTGAATGAACAATTCGCCAAGCGCTTCGAGTCCGGTTTCGACGCCCCCGCTGCGCTCCCAGGCCGAGAGCCTGACGTCGTCGTTGGCGGCGATGGCGGCGCTGCTCCAAAGCACTGAAGAAACGCTGCAAAATGTCGTTTCGTCCGGCAACGAGCAGGCCGCTTCTCGCGAGCAGGCGCGCGTGGCGTTCGAGTCGATCGCGAACGCGCTACAGCAAACCACCGCGGCCGTGCAGAGCTTGGCGCGCGACCAACAAGGCGCCAGCGCGTCGGTGCTGTCCCTTCAAAGCGGCGCCGAGTCGAGCAGCGCTGGGCTGCGCGAGCTGGCGGCTTCCATCGAATCGGTGCGCAAGGGCACGGGCGCGCTGGTCAGCTCCTCCGAGAATTTGACGACGCTAGTCGCTCAGAACGCGCGCTCGGTCAAAGGCGTCAACAGCAACGCCGAAGACTTTGCCGCAGCCAGCGAACAGCTGATGTCGACAATCGCGGGCACCAGCGCCAGCTTGGCCGACATGGCTCAGCGCGGCGCAGGCGCGGCCGCCACGGCCGAAGAGGTCGCTGCGACCATCGAGGAAATGTCGAAGGGCATCGGGAACCTGGCCAAAGACGCCGAAGCCACCGGCGGCAAGATCGGCGAGGTGGCGACCGGCGCTGCAGAGCTGACCCAAAGTCTGGCCGCCACCGTGCGCGGCGCGACCGAGATGGCAAGCTCGGTGGAGCAGACCGCGGTCGCGGTAGAGCAGTCCGCCCGCGCGGTGCGCGGACTGGCCGACAACGCCAAATTGCTCGAAAAGGCCGCCGGCGAGAGCGCCAGCACCCTGGTCGAGCTGGCGGCGTCGGTCGAAGAGGTGGCGGCCACCGCGGCCAAGAACGCCTCGTCGATTGACGGCAACGCGGCGGCGATTGAGCAGCTGGCGCGCTCGGCGCAGAAGGTATCGCTGAGCGTCAAGGAGATCGCCGGCTTGGCCGAGACGAGCGCGAACACCTCGTCTCAGCTGGAAGATAGCGCGCGCCGCATCGCTCGCAACAGCGAAGACGCGCGCGCCATCGGCGAGCGCGCGACCGGCAACGCCAAAGAAGGCGTGGCCATCGTCGCCAAATCGATCCGCGGTCTGGGCAAGATGCGCGCAGCCATCGACGAGTCGGCCTCTGTGATGAAAGAGATGGGCAAGCGCGCCGAACAGATCGGCGACATCGTTCAGACCATCAACTTGATCGCCGACCGTACCAATTTGCTGTCGCTGAACGCCAGCATCGAGGCCGCGCGCGCCGGTGAGCACGGCCGCGGCTTTGCCGTCGTGGCCGAGGAGATTCGCATTTTGGCCGATCGGGCCGCCAGCGCCAGCGCCGACGTCGCTAAGATCATCCGAGATTTGCAGGCTACTGCTCGCGAAGCCGTGACGGCAACCGACGGCAGCCTGCGCATCGCAGACGACGGCGTGCAGCTGGCCACGGAGGCCGAACAAGCTCTGACGTCCATCGTCGAGGGCGTCCAGCAGTTGGGCCAAGCCGTCCGTGAGGTCTCCGCGTCGGCCAACGACCAACTCAACGCGGTCATCGTGCTCGGACAAGCCACCGGCAAGGTCAGAGAGCAGAGCCACGTGATCACCATTGCGGTCGAGGAGCAGGCGACGGCGGCGCAGCTGCTCGCCAAGACTGCTGGGGAAATGCGCCAGATGTCGCGCGAGACGACGCAGGCCACCGCCGAGCAGGCGCAAGCGCTGCGCGACGCCGTGCGCATGAACAAACAGGTAGACAGCAGCGCGCAGCAAATGGCTCGAGGCACCAACGAACAGGCCGCTGCCACCGGCGAGCTGGCGCGCTTGGCCGTGCACATGCGGGCGTCTACCAAAGAAACCGCCCAGAGCCTGGGCGAGCAGTCCAAGCTCGTGGGCAGCCTGGCCGCGCTCGCGCAAGACGTGCAGCGCGCGACAGAGCGCACTGTAGCCGGCTTGTCGGAGCAAGCGCACGGGGCGGTGGAGGTGGCCAAGGCCATGGACAACGCGCGCAAAGAGGCTGCTCACACGTCGCGAGCAATCGCCGAGCAGACCCACAGCGCGACGCAGCTGGCCAAGGCGGCCAAAGAGATCGCCAAGCTTGCCTCCAGCGTGAGCTCTGCCACGGCAACACAGGCCAAGGACATGGTCGCGGCCGCGCAGTCTGCCGAGGAGCTGCAGCTGTTTGCCCGCCAAACGGCCAAGGCGCTGTCGGAGCAGACGCAGGCCGTCGACAGCCTGGCCGAGGAAGGTTCGCGACAAGCCTCCAGCCTCAAGACGATTGCGGCTTCGGCGCGACAACAGGCTGCGACGAGCGCGCAGATCGCTACCTCCACGGAACAAGTGAGGCAACGCTTGACCGAGGTCGTTCAAGGCAGCGCCGAGCAAGCCAACGCCGCCAAGAGTGTGGCGGAGGGCCTGCGCGGCGCAACCGCTCAGTTCGGCAAGCTGCGGCTCCTGCACGGCGAGCACGCTCAATCTGCGTCGAAGCTGGCTGCCGCGGTCGGCGAAGGTTCCAGCCACGACGGCCCGTCGGGAGTGGCGTAGCTCGTGTCGACGTTGGCATCAGCCGAGGACCAGCTGGCGCTCGGCGAGGTCGATCGGCTGGGCGCGGCGGGCGTTCGCGCCGTCAGTCAGCTGCTCGCGCTCATCACGCACCACAGCTGGAGCGTGCGCCGCGCCGTCGTTGCATCACTGAGCCGCGGCGACGCGGCAGTCCTCGCCGAGACGTGTCGGCTACTGGTCGCAGAGCGTAGCAACGAGCCCATCATCGCTGGGCTCGTTGACGCGTTGTCGGCAGCGTCCGCCGACGCAGAGCCGCTGGTGCAGGCGCTGCTGGACCAGCAGAATCCGGCGGTGCTGTGCGACGCGATTCAAATCTTGGGTCGCCGCCAGCATGTGGCCTCGCGCGCCCGCTTGATCGAGCTGACCGACCACCCCGACGACAACGTGGCCCTGGCGGCTATCGAAGCGCTCGGACGCATCGGCGGCGACGCAGCCGTCGATCGCTTGATCGAGCTGGCGGAGGGCAGCAATTTCTTTCGCGTCTTCCCGGCGATCGATTTGCTAGGTCGCTCACGCGAGGCGCGAGCCCTGCCGTCGCTGGGGCGACTGCTCACCCAACCTTTGTACGCCACCGAGGCTGCGCGTGCCGTGGGTCGAATCGGCAGCTTGGCTGGCGTAGCGGCGCTCGTGCGCGCGATGGAGACGGGGCCGGAAGCCGTGCTGCGCGTCGCCGCGCTCAGCCTGATGGCGATCCATGACTACGCCGCGCAGAGCATTGGTCCGGCCTCCGCCGTCAACCGAGCTGTGCGCGTGCACGCGGGGCGCGCGCTGCGCGACAAAGTCACGCGCGCCATGTCATTCGCCGACCGCGCCGAAACGGTCGCGCTCGGGCGCGTCTTGATTTGGCTCGGCAACGAGGAAAGCGTGTCGGATTTCGTGCGGCTGCTGTCCGGCGGCGACGACGTTTCGGCCTTGGCCATCGAGGGCTTGACCCAGCTGTCGGCGCTGGGAGATCCGCGTGTGCTGGCGGCGCTGAAGGGCGGAACCAGCGAGCTACGCGCGCGCCTGCTGCCATCGCTGATGGGCGTGGCGGCGGCCAACGAGGCCACCGTCGCATGCTTGGTCGACGAGCAGCCGGCAGTCCGCGCGCTGGCGTGTCACGCGCTAGCTCGCGGGAGAGAGGTCGCGGCGGTGCCGGCCTTGTTCCAGCTGCTGAAGGACCCCGACTTGGGCGTCGTTCACGCCGCCGTGGGCGCGATTCAGTCGCTGGGCAGCGCCGAGAGCCAGGCCCTGGCGCTCGCAGCCGTCCAGTCTGCCAAGCCGGGTGAACGGCGCGCCGCGCTGCGTATCATCACGTACTTTGGCTACGACCAAAGCCTCCAGCTTTGCCTCCAAGCGCTGCGCTCGGACGACGAGAAGCTACGCGACATCGCCCTGGGCGGCTTGCCCGCGCTCGATGACCCGAGCGTGCCGGCGGTGCTGACCGGAGCCGCGCAGCACCCCTCGGCGCGCACGCGTGCTTCGGCCGTGCGCGCGCTCGGCCACCTGGCGCCTAGCCCCCAAAGCGAGGCCGTGCTGCGCACCGCGCTCGAGGATGCAGATCCGTGGGTGCGCTACTACGCGTGCCAGTCGCTGGGCAGATTGCGCATCGAGGCCGCCCTGCCAGCGATTCAGG
The DNA here is from genome assembly GCA_036261775.1 of Polyangiaceae bacterium. Taxonomy (GTDB): domain Bacteria; phylum Myxococcota_A; class Polyangia; order Polyangiales; family Polyangiaceae; genus PMG-095. Next base: position 12,101 of record DATAKF010000080.1, read on the forward strand.
CGCGGCTCGACGACACCGCTGGCCAAGTGAAGATGGCCGCGGTCGAGGCGCTAGCGGCGCTGCCTGGCGAAGCCGCGCGGCGCGCGCTGGCCGAAGCCGCCGTCTCGAAGGACCTCGACGTCCAGCGTGCGGCGGTCGTGGGAGCTGGCGAACGCGCCGAGCCCGAGCTGCGACCGATCTTGCTCACGGCGTTGGCAAGCGCGGATGCGTCGATTCGCTTGGTCGCCGTCTCCAGCATCGCGCGCTTCCCGGACGCCGAAGCCGAGCTCGCAGCTGCAGCCACCGACGCAGACGCGGCCGTCCGAAGCGCCGCCTTGGGCTTGCTCGCCAACCGCACCGAGACGAACGCTTCGCGCGCACTGCTCGGGCTCTTGCTACGTGAGCCCGAGTCGACGACGTTGATCGCGTCGCTGGCTCAAAACGTCGACAGTCGTAGCGCTACTATCCTGGCCCAGCTCGAGACCGTCGACGACGCTGGAGCCAGAGCGCTGCTCGCGGTGCTGGCGCGGTCGCAGTCCGCCTCAGGTCGTGCCGCGATCGACGTGGCGTTCGCGTCGCGCAACGTCGCGGCGCGCCGCGCAGGCGCTCGCGTCTTGAGCCTGCTCTTGGACGACTCGGCCAAGTCGAGCCTGGCGCGAGCCGCCAACGCCGACGACGACGCGGAAGTGCGCAGGCTGTGCGCGGCGGCGCTGGCATGAGCGCCACGCTGCCGCTTTCGCCGCCGGTCTTCGCTATCTTGAGCGCGCTGATCGAAGACCGGCTGGGGCTGTTCTTCAGCGCCGATTACCACGGCGTGCTGGTGGAGAAGCTGAGCCCGCGGGCGACCGAGCTGGGTTTCGAGTCCTTGCTCGACTACTACTACTTCCTTCGCTACGACGCCGGAGCCGACGCCGAGCTACGCGCGCTCGCCGACGCGCTCACCGTCAACGAGACCTACTTCTTGCGCGAACCGACCCAGCTCAGAGTGCTTGTAGAGGACATGCTGGCGCCTCTGGTGGCCAAAGGCGGCCGACCGCGGGTTTGGTGTGCGGCATGCTCGACAGGTGAGGAGCCCATCAGCCTCGCGTCCCTGCTCGACGAACGCGGTCTGCTCGGGCGCGTCGAGCTGCTCGCCAGCGACGTGAGTGAGAGGGCGTTGCGAGTCGCCGAGCGCGGCGTCTACGGCGCGCGCGCGATCCGAGCTTTCGAGGGTTTACCGCACTGGATCAGCAAAGACGGCGAGGCGAACGTCGTGGCGCCGCGCTTGCGCGAGTCGATCGACTGGCGCCAGATCAACCTGCTCGACGCAGCCACCATCGCCGCGCTTGGCACCTTCGATGCCGTCGTTTGCCGCAACGTCATGATCTACTTTCGCGACGGCACCACGCGAGACGTCGTAGCACGACTGCACGAGACCCTCGTGCCGGGCGGCTACTTGCTGATCGGAGCCTCGGAGTCGCTGTTGCGGCTCGGCACGGCTTTCGCGTGCGAAGAGCGGCGCGGCGCCTTCTTTTACCGCAAGGCCGGACCATGAAGCCGACGCGTATTCTGGTCGTGGACGACTCTGCGTTCGCACGCAAGGTGCTGCGCGACGTGCTGCAAGCCGCGCCCGGCCTCGAAGTCGTCGGAATAGCGCGTGACGGCCTCGACGCCTTGGCCAAGATCGAAGAGCTCGATCCTGACGTCGTCACGCTCGACCTCGTCATGCCGCACCTGGACGGCCTGGACACCTTACGCGCGCTCGCGTCGCGCCCGCGGCCTCGTGTGGTCGTGGTGTGCATGGCGGATTCGGACAGCGAGCAGGCGCTGGCTGCGCTCGCGGCCGGAGCGGTCGAGGTCGTGCACAAGCCAACGGCTCTGGCGACGGACCGCCTGTACGAGCTGTCGCAAGAGCTGGTCTTCAAAGTACGAGCCGCTGCTGAAGCTCGCCCCACGCCCGTGCTGGAGCCAACGCCACCGCCGCTACCGCAGGTTGGGGCGCAGCGCAGCCTGAGGCGAGATCTGCTGTTGGTCGGGGCATCTACCGGCGGCCCGCAGGCGATCACGCGGCTGCTCGGCCGCATGCCCGCGGATTTTCCGTTGCCGATCGCCGTAGTCGTGCACCTGCCAGCCGGGTTCACCCAAAGCTTTGCCGAGCGCCTCGATAGCGACTGCGCACTGCAGGTCGTCGAGGCCACTCAGGGCGCGCGACTCACGCCGGGTACGGCCGTCATTGCACAAGGCGGTCTCCACCTGCACATCAAGCGTGACGCCGCTGGCCTGTACGCGGCGCTCACCGCTGAGCCCGTTTCCCTGCATCGCCCCTCGGTGGACCAGCTGTTCTCGAGCGCCGCCCTGGCAGCGCCGGGCCGCGTGCTCGGGGTCGTGCTGACCGGCATGGGCGACGACGGCCTGGTGGGCAGTCGCCAATTGGCCGAGACCGGTGCGGAGCTTCTGGTCGAAACCGAAGCTTCCGCCGTCATCTACGGCATGCCCAGAGTCGTCTACGAAGCCGGCCTAGCCAGCGCACAATTCAGCATCGACGACATGGCCGCGGCCGTTCTCGCGCGGATTTGACGCGGCCGTGTCCGGGAATTCACGGACGTGGTGAGTCGCCGCATTTCAATTTCTTCACTCTTGGGAGATACATTGGAGATGACATGACCAGGTCAAGCTCCCAACGCTGCGCTGACTGCGGCAAAGAGTCCTGCCGCGGCGAGTGCCGCCGGGAGCGGCCTACCGAGCGACCTCCAGCGTCGGCAAATCGAACCAAGCCACGCTTGGTGAGCGACACCATCCCCGACGTCGTCGACGACGGGGATGACACTCAGGACGACGAAGAGGCGCCGACAGAAGGCGATTCGAGTCCTGACAACGCCATGCAGAAGTAGGCGTCACCGACGCCCGCCGACGATGCAGCGGTGGAACACACCTTGCAACGCCGCGATGCGTGGCAAAAGAACCGCAATTCAAGGATGCCGAAGAGCGTGAGATAGCGCGAGACTCTGACGCGGGCGCCAGGGGGTATTCGCCCCGAGCGGGGCGTTCGTGCAAAGGGCAAACTGTCCTCAGCTTTTCGTGCGAAGGCGCGTCGAGTCCGTAACGATCGGATACGCCGCGCTCACCCGGCGGGCGGTAGCGACGGCGTCGAGGATGGTCTTCAGCAACGCAAGGACCTGACGCTGCGCACCGGAATTCCTACCGGCGGCGACCTGCAGGGGAAGCAGGCCCGGCATCCGGGCGGCTAGCTGCTCCAGAGCTCGCGCATAGGCGCCCGACCATAACGCGCGCTCGAGCTGGTCCGCGAGCGATCCCGCTTCCGTCGGTGTCACACAACCCTCGGCAACGATGTCACTCAGGTCGCAAAACGCGTCGCGATCACGTTCAACGTACGAGCAGCCAGGCACTATGCGCAGCTCTCCACCGCACATGCTGCATGCCAGGTCGCCCGACGTTGCCTTCGACGTCGACGTCAATTGCACGCGGCAGCATGCGACGCACAGCGTCGGGACGAATGTCATGGGCAGGACGGTAGCCCTCACACGCACACGTCACCAGTGAGTCGAGAAGCGCTCCCGCAATTAGTACGCTGCGTCCGGAAATGTACTGACGCGCGAGCGCCGCATCCACTAGCGACCGCCAGCGCTGGCCCAAGACGTGCATTTGACCTGGCGCCTCCGTCAACGCCTCGCTGCTTGTTTGAAACACGATGCCTATCAAGAAAAAGCCCGCAACGCCTACCACCGGTCGCCGCGACGCGGGCGGCTCCAACACGAGCGCCAAGTCGACCGTCAGCGCGCCCGCCCGGCGCGACAGCCAACCCGACCCAGCGGATTCCGCTGACCAGAAAGCGGCGGGTACGCAAGCGCTCGCTGCGGCGATGCCCTTCAACGCCAACAAGGCGGCCGAGCATGGCAAGGCGGCGTTCAAGCCTCAGGCGGGCGCAAGCGCGACGCCGCCAGATCAGCGCGTTACCGGCAGCACGCTGACCGAGCGGCTGGCTTCCCCCAAGTTGGGTCAGGGCAAACCGCAGCTCGGTCTCAATCCCGGCAGCTTGCCCCTCGATCGCGTGCGCGTGGACTCGTCTGGTCAACCATTGACCACGAACCACGGCGTGCCCGTCGCCGACAACCAGAATTCCTTGAAGGCTGGGCTGCGCGGCCCCGCCTTGCTCGAAGACTTCATTTTACGCGAAAAGATCACGCACTTCGATCACGAGCGCATTCCCGAGCGCATCGTGCACGCGCGTGGCTCCGCTGCGCACGGCTACTTCGAGTGCTACCAGCCGATGACGAACGTCACCCGAGCGTCGCTGTTTGCCGAGGCCGGCAAACGCACGCCAACGTTCGTGCGCTTTTCGACGGTGCTGGGTGAGCGCGGCTCGGCCGATACGCCGCGCGACGTGCGCGGGTTCGCTGTCAAATTCTACACCGACGAAGGCAACTGGGATCTAGTGGGCAACAACATCCCCGTATTCTTCATCCAAGATGCGATGAAGTTTCCCGATCTGGTGCACGCGGCCAAGCCGGAGCCCCACTTTGGCATTCCGCAAGCGGCCTCCGCGCACGACACGTTCTGGGACTTCGTGTCATTGATGCCCGAGTCCACGCACATGCTGATGTGGGCCATGTCCGACCGCGCACTGCCCCGTAGCTACCGCATGATGCAGGGCTTTGGGGTCCACACGTATCGGCTAGTGAACGAGCAGGGCAAGTCGACGTTCGTCAAGTTTCATTGGAAGCCCCTGCTGGGGACGCATTCGCTCGACTGGGACGAATCCGTAAAAATCATGGGCGCTGATCCGGACTTTCACCGGCGGGACCTATGGGAAGCAATCGAGGCGGGCGCGTTTCCGGAATGGGAGCTCGGGTTCCAGCTCTTTTCCGAGAAACAAGCCGAGAGCTTCAGCTTCGACGTGCTGGACGCGACGAAAATCGTCCCCGAAGAGCTGGTTCCGGTAACTCCAGTCGGCAAGCTGGTGCTCAACCGCAATCCTGACAACTTCTTCGCAGAGACCGAGCAGGTGGCGTTCTGCGTCGCCCACGTCGTGCCGGGAGTCGACTTTTCGAACGATCCGCTGCTTGCAGGTCGCATTCACTCCTACACGGACACGCAGATTTCTCGCCTGGGCGGCCCCAACTTCCACGAAATCCCGATCAACTCGCCCGTGGCACAGGCGCACAACAATCAGCGAGACGGCATGCACCGCCAAGCCATCAACCGGGGGCGCGTCGCGTACGAGCCCAATTCACTCGCTGGGGGCTGCCCGTTTCAAGCGGGAGCCGCCGGATTCACTTCCTTCCGTGAGCACATCGAAGACGACAAAGTGCGCGGCAAGCCCGAGAAGTTTGCCGACCACTACACCCAGGCGACGCTCTTCTACAACAGTCAAACCGCGCTCGAGAAAGCGCACATTCGCCGGGGCTTTCGCTTCGAGCTTACAAAAGTGCAGGTCCCCGCCATTCGCGAGCGCGTGGTGTCGATGCTGGCGAACGTGGACGCAGGCCTTGCCAAGCAGCTCGCCGCCGAGCTCGGCATGGAGCTTCCCAAACCGATGCCGAAGGTGCTGAAGAGCGTACCTGCGCCAGAGGTCTCGGTGTCCCCTGCGCTCTCGCTCTTCGCGCGACCGGGTGACGGCAGCATCGCAACCCGGCGCATCGCCATCTTGGTGGCGGACGGCGTCGACGGTGAAGCGGCACAAGCTCTGCACGAAGGGCTGGCGGCTGTCGGAGCCGTACCACGCTACGTGGGGATTCGACTCGGCGCAGTCAAAACGGCAGACGGCGACACGCTGCAAGCCGAGGCAACGCTGGAGACGATGCCGTCGGTACTCTTCGATGCCGTCGCGGTCGTGGGCGGAAAAGACGCGGTCGTTCAGCTCGGCAACGTGGGCCACGCTCTCGAGTTCATCAAAGACCAGTATCGACACGCCAAGCCGATACTTGCGCTCGGCGAAGGCGCGGACTTGGTCGAGAACGCGGGCGCGCCTGCCACGCTCCCCTCGGGTGAGGCCGACCCGGGCATGTTGATCGCCAAGCATGGTGGCGCGCGCGAAGCCCTACCCGCGTTCATAGCGGCCATCGCTCGACATCGGCACCACGAGCGGGAAACCGACCCGCCTTCCCTCTAACGATTGAAAGCAGCTCCGGCTTTGGCGTGGAGGTACACGCTCCAGACGGCGGCTTGCGCAGCAGTGGCGCCGCGCGCAGCAAGCCGCGCGAGTAAGCCAGCCCAGACGTCACAGAGCCCGCGGTAGCGAGGCCGGGGTTGCCTGCGGTGTTGCGGAACGTCGACCCGTCCGGCGCGGCGATGATGGTTTCGGTGCCCTTGAGCACGACCACCGCCTCCCAAGCACGGGCGCGCTACGACACGAGCAGCGTCGATGCTAAAACGCCCCAGGTAGCGCGCCAGTTCGTCTGTCGCACGATCGTTCCGAATGGCAGAGCCGACCGCCAGTGATAGGTTGTGCATGTGCGCAGCGCTTCGAGCGAAATGCCGGATGCTCCGCGCCTGCCCGGTGCGCAGATGGCGACGGTCACGGCAGCGATCTTGATCGCCCAGCAAGTGGCCGGCAAAGCGACGCGCGACGCGCTGTTTCTTTCGAGCTTTCAGTCCTCCGCGCTGCCATCGGTGATGGCGGCGGGCGCGGTGCTGTCGCTCGGCGCAATCTTTTGGCTGTCCAGGATCTTGGCGCGCCGCGCGCCGTACCAAGTCCTGCCCGTGCTGTTCGGGCTCAACGCCCTGGTGCTCGCGGTCGCGTGGTTCCTTGGCTTCGGCTCGCCACGTGGGTCGGCCGTCGTGGTCTACCTGCAAGTGGCAGTCTTCAGCCCGTCGTTGATTTCGACCTTCTGGTCGCTCGTCAACGAGCGCTTCGACCCGCACCTGGGTAAGCGCGCCGTAGCCCGCGTCGCGGTAGGGGGAACGATTGGCGGCGTTTTGGGCGGCTTCGCCGCCTGGCGATCAGCGCGCCTGATACAACCGGCGACGCTGGTCGCCGTCTTGGCGGGAGTCAGTGTGGTCGGGCTCGTCAGTACTCTGCTCATCCACGCCAGTACGGCCAATCGGCAGGCGCCCGATTCCGACCGTGGGAGGTCGGGCGACGTGTCGGCGCTGGGCGAGCTCAAGCGCTCGCCGTTCCTACGGAACTTGGCCTTGCTCGTCGCTTTGTCGGCCGCCATCTCGGCCTTGCTCGACTACGTGTTGAGCGCGCAGGCCGTCGTTCATTACGGCAAAGGCCAACCGCTCCTGTCGTTTTTTGCTCTGCTTTGGCTGGGGGTAAGCGTCGCCTCGTTCTTGCTTCAGCTGGTGCTCGGCGAGGTCGCCCTGGAAAAGCTGGGACTCGCGCTCAGCGTCGCAATTTTGCCGGGAGTCATCTTGCTCGGCAGCGCGTTTGGGTTGCTCGTGCCGGGCCTCGTGAGCGCTGCGCTATTGCGTAGTGCCGATGCGGTGCAGAGAAACACGCTCTTTCGCTCCGCTTACGAGATGCTCTACACACCAGTGGCGAAGACCAGTAAGCGCACCACCAAGGCCGTGATCGACGTCGGCTTCGATCGACTCGGCACGGTCGCTGGCAGCGCCGTGGCGAGCGTCGCGTTGTTCGCCATCGCTCCTAGCGCCAGCAAGGTCGTGCTCGCGGCCGTCGTCCTCATGGCCCTGAGCGCGCTGCCGCTCGTTCGGCGCATTCATACTGGCTACGTCGCGGCGTTGGAGGAAAGCCTCAGGGAGGGCAGCGCGCAGGCTGGGCCGAGCGTGGCTGAGCTCCCGCCACCCGACTCGCAGGCAGGCCAGCCGGCACCGGCAGCGCGGGAACAGTTGATAGAAGAGGTCGAGGCTCTGCGACCCGGCGGGCTGACGGCGATTCTCGACGCGCGGAGCCCCGCTGCGCAAGCCGCGACGCTATCACCTGGCCTGGCGACCCTGGCGTTGCAGCGGCCCCATGCGCTGCTTTCAGCGACCCAAGACCTGTTGTCGAGCGACGAGGCGCGAGTGCGCCGTGCGCTCGCCGAGCTACAGCCTGCCACGCCAAGCCTCTCGTGCGCCGTGCTGCTACTGGGTCACCCTCAGCTGCATCCACACGCGCTGCGCGCGCTACGCGGGGTCGCGGCCACGGCAGTGGGTCAATTGACCGACGCGCTGCTGACGCCAACCATGGATTTTGCCGTGCGACGGCGCATCCCACGCGTGCTGTCGGCCGCTGGCAGCCAACGCGCAGCGGACGGACTCTTGCTGGGCCTCGCAGACGAGCGCTTCGAGGTGCGCTACGAGTGCGCGCGCGCCCTTTCGCACATGACGGGCGCGGATCATGACCTGGTAGTCCCTCGGCAAGCGTTGGTCGACGCGATCCTACGTGAGGTGCAAATGCCGGTGCTCGACACCGCCAGCGCCGAGTTGGAGGAAGACACAGCGGACGAAGAGCCCAACGCCCTAGTCGACGTATTGCTGAGAGATCGCGTGGACCGAAGCCTGGAATACATCATCACGCTGCTTTCAGTGCACCTCGAGCGCAACCCTTTGCGCATGGCATTTCGAGCCCTGTATCACGCAGACACGAAATATCGCGGCACGGCGCTCGAATACCTGGACGCGACGCTGCCCGCCGAAGTGCGCGACGCCGTATGGCCTCTTTTGGGCCATACCGCCCCCCTTCCGCCGCTACGCCCTGCGCGCGAAATACTCGATGAGCTAGCTCTGGCCCAAGCTTCGCAAAGGGGCCGCGACGCGAGATCGCCTAGCTAGGTTGTCCCGCCAGCGGCGATTGGCCGCGCTCGCACGGCGGCGATAGCGCGCGATCGAGCTGCAATGCGCAGCATAGCGCTCGGGGGAGTCTTGGCGCGCGGCTTGCTCTACGGCGCGTGCGCTTCGGTTTATTGGAGCGCGAAAGCCAACCATGCAATTCAATTATCGATCAGCAGTCCTTCCAGCCACTTTGCTTGCCTGCCTCGGAAGCTCGGGTGTCGCCGCCGCGCAGAGCACCGAGACTGCGCCCTCTTCCGAGCCACCGTCGGAGGTTACTCCTGCGCCTGACTCGCTCGAGGCCCAAACGCTCCGCAGTGATCCGCCAAAGGGTGACCCGACTCCGTCGGCCCCCGCTACATCCATCCCGCAATCGGACGAACCTCATCCGGATGTCGTGGTCCGCACGTGGCCCAACCGCCCGATGCTCATCACCGGCGTGGTCGTGCTGGGTGGCATGTACGGCGCGTCGGCCATCGTCGCGGCCACGTCGGACCGCAAGGCAGACGACAAGCTATACCTGCCCGTGGTCGGGCCTTGGCTGGATCTCAAGCATCGAGACTGTGATGTCAACGATTGCGGCAACGACACCTTCAACAAGGTGCTGCTCGTCAGCGACGGTGCGATTCAAGGCATCGGAGCCGTGACTCTGCTCCTCAGCCTCGTCATCCCCGAATCCTCCCAAAAGCCCTGGTACCTGATCGGCGACGAAAAGCTCTCGGTTACCCCGCAAGTCGGTACTGGAGTCACGGGACTGCGGGCAATCGGTAGCTTCTAGCCGCCGCAGAACGCTTCGCTCGATGGTAGAAGAGAGTCCGCCGCCTCGCGCTCAGCCCTTGGGCAGCGCACGAGGCGGCGTCAGGCTCAGTGCGGAGCGGCCCCGTCGGTGCCCGCTCCGGGCCCAGGCGTGCTCGTAGCGGAGCCACTAGAAGGCGTGCCCGTACCAGAGCCGTTGCCCCTCGAATCCGCGCCTGTGCCGTTGCCCGTAGTGCCGGAGTCGTTGTCGGGACCCATGGTACCGGGTCCCGGCGAATCGCCAGTCGGAGTGCCATCGGGTTGGCGGTGCTCCGAGGGCGGATCCGGCGTCGTCGATCCGTTTGCGGGCGTCATGGCCCGATCGTTCTCGTGGTTGCACGCGGCACTCGCGATCGCCACACCGAGACATAAGAGCAGGCTTGATTTGAGCATAGATATCCTTTCTCTTCAGCGGCGCGCCGATGCGCCGCCGCTCTGCTTGGTCGGCGGTGACTTGGCCTTTGCGTTCTTTCCGGACGCGGCGGCGCCCTGTTCTAGGGGTTTCGCGCCGGCTTCGGAGGCCGAGGCCTTGTCGGGCTTTTGTGAATTGGAACGAGAATTGGACTGCGCGGACTGTTTGCTATTTTTTTGGTTGTTGGCCATGGGCGCCTGCTGAGCAAGTCGCGTGCCGCGAGCAGTAAATTTGCAGCCTGCGCTGCTTGAAGCACCGGCAAGCCGTGGGCTCCCCTCGAGCAGTCGCTAGGACGCTATTCACGCACGAACGCCGCGGCGTCTCGGTCCCAGGCTCTCCCCACTCAGTGCAAGTAAACTCCCGGACACGCACACAACGCCTTCGCGGCTAGCCACGCCATCGCTCAAGTCTCTCTCAGCCAGCCGCAACGCGCCGCATAGCGAATCAGGTCGGCGCGGCTCGTGAGATCGAGCTTGGCCATGGCGCGAGCCTTGTACGTCTCGAGCGTGCGCGGGCTCACCCCCAACTGGCTAGCCATCTCCTTGGCTGTATGCCCCCGCGCGACGAGGCGGACGACCTCCAGCTCCCTCTCGCTCAAGCTCACCATCGGGACAGTGCCGGGTCCCGTGCGTCGAGACCGCGGCAGCATTTCCTGCGCTAGCACCGGGTCCACGTACGTGTCACCTCCCGCGACGGCGCGGATAGCGCGCACCAGCTCGTCGAACGCCGAGCGCTTCAGGACGTACCCGGCTGCCCCACTGCTCAGCACGGCGCGCGCATAGGTTGCGTCACTGTGGGCAGACAGAGCCAGCACGCGCGCGTGCGGATCGGCGTCGACGATCTGCTTCGTAGCTTCCGCCCCCCCCAAGATGGGCATGGAAAGGTCCATGATGATCACGTCGGGTTTCAGCTCGGCCGCGAGCCTGATGGCGAGCTCCCCATTGGACGCTTCGGCCACCACTTTCATGTCGGGTTCCACCTGAAGCAGCTGGCGCAAGCCCTCGCGCAGGATCGCGTGATCGTCCACCAGGAGCACGCGAATGGGCTGTGCCGCAGCCCGAGGCTCGGAGCTAGCTGGCGAATCACTTAGTTTGTAGCTGGGCATGGGGTGGTCCCGCGCACATGGCTCTTACACTCCCTATGAACTTTGCACAATTTGTACCACGATCATGGTGTCTATTGCCTCGTCGGTCCTGCTCGACCTCGAGCTAGCGTCGAGCGTCAGCACGCTTGTGACCATTCGGTGTGAGGGCAAATCCGGACGGAAGGGCCTAACCGCCCCGGGCGCTGTCGTACAACGCCAGCACCAATTCGTTCGCGTCGATCGGCTTGGCCAGGTGGGCGCTAAAGCCGGCGTCGACGGCCCTCTTTCGGTCGTGTTCGCGGGTGTAGGCGCTGAGGGCGATGGCGGGCGCCGCGGGCCATCGCCGTTCGCGTTCGAGCGCACGAATATGGCCGACGAGTGCGTAGCCGTCGAGATCGGGCAGGCCGATGTCGCTGAGTACGAGGTGAGGGCGTGCCGCTTCGTACGCTTCGAGCGCGTCGGCGGCGCTCGAAGCCGTCGTCACGTCGGCGCCGGCCTGTCGCAAGATGACGCTGAGAGCCTGCTGAGTCTGCGCGTCGTCTTCGACCACCAGCACCTTCTTGCCGGCTAAAGACGCATTCCCTGCGGGTGCCGTGAGTGGAAGGCTTGAAGCGCCTTGGTTCGATGCGCGGGTTGCTGGCATGGGCAGCACGACCGTGAAGGTCGTGCCCAGTCCGGCGCCCGAGCTCTCGGCGCGAATGGTGCCACCGTGCATTTCGACTAGCTGCTTGCTGATGGCGAGCCCTAGCCCCAAGCCGCCGTGCTTGCGTGTCATGGCCGCCTCGTACTGCCTGAAGCGGTCGAAGATGTGGGGCAAGAACTCGGGCGTGATGCCGACGCCGCTATCGGAAACGACTAGGCGCATTTCGTCGCCCGTCCGGGCAAGCTTGACTCTGATCCGCCCGCCCTCAGGCGTGAATTTCACGGCGTTCGCCAGCAGGTTCCACACCACCTGCCGAATCCGCATGGCGTCGGCAATCACCGTCCCCACCTGGGGGCTCAGCTCCGATTCGATTTGCAAATTCTTGGCGCTCGCCGCCGGGGAATTCTGTTCGATGACCGAGCGCACGATCTGCTGCAGATCCGCCTCACCTAGCTCGAGCTCCAGCTTGCCCGCGGCGGCACGCGAGTTGTCGAGCAAGTCCTCGATCAGGCGGGCTTGAGCGTTCGCGCTGTCGATGATAGCGCCCAAGCCCTTGTCCACTTCTTCCGAGCTGACTGAGCGGCTGCGCAAGATCTTTCCCCACAGCAAGATGGCAGACAGCGGTGTCCGCAGCTCGTGCGACAACGTAGCCAGAAAGTCGTCCTTCATTTGCGCAGCTTCGTCCAGCGCCCGGCGGGCAAGCTGTTCGCTGCGCAGCATACGCGCGCGCTCTTCCTCGACGCGCATCCGCTCCACGGTATCGGCCCCCAAACGGGCCAGTAGCTGACTGATACGCAGCGACCGCTCGTCCGCGTGATGCGGACGCGAAAAATGCATGGACAGGACACCGAGCGGCTCGCCGTCACGCGTCAAGAGTGGAATGCACTGGACGGCGAGCACTCCCGCCGCGAGCCAGCTCTCGCGGAGCGGAGCTGCCGGCATCCGCTGCGCGACGTCTTCAATCAGCACCGGTGTACGCTCCCGCAGCGCCTGCGCCGCTGGCGAGACCGGATCCGACAAATCAACGAAAGCGCCACCGGCCACAGCGTCGCTCAATGGACTGCGCTGTACAGCCACGCGCAAGGTCTGCGACACGGGCTCATAGAGCTGCAGCTCTCCCCGATTGGTCGAGTGCACCTCCAGGGCGGCGACGAGGATCTCTTCAAGCGCCGCTTTCACGTCTATCGAGCCGGCCAGCAGGTTCGCGACCGTATGCAGGCTGGTCATGGCTTCCAGGTCACCCCTGGCAGTGTCGCCCGCACTCGCGGCCAAGTCGTGCGCGCGCTTGCGATCGGAGATGTCGACGAACGTGATCACGACGCCCTCGATGCGATCCTCCGCCGTCCGATACGGCAGCACGCGCCGCGCGTACCAACGCCCGTCGTTGCTCCTTACCTCGCGCTCCGCCGGCACGAGACGTTCCAGAACCGACCCGGCGTCGTCGAGCAGGTCGGGATCGATGAACTTCTTTGCGAGATCCTCCAGAGGCCGGCCAATGTCCGAGCCGATCAGCTCCAGCAGCTTTCGGGCAGCAGGCGTGTAGCGGCGGATGCGAAATTGCGCGTCGAGAAAAATGACCGCGATGTCAGTGCTGGCCAGCAGCCCGCGGAGATCGCTCGTCACCCGCTGCAGCTCGTCCATTTTGGCTTGCAGCTGGGAATTGACGGTCGAAAGCTCCTCGTTCAGAGACTGCATCTCCTCTTTGCTGGTCTCGAGCTCCTCGTTGCTACTCTGCAACTCTTCATTCACGCTCATCGCCTCTTCGGCGGCGGCCTTGTGCTCTTCGCTGCTCGCCTGCAGCTCTTCGATCGCGCTCTGCAGCTCGTCGCGCAAGCGGCGCACTTCTTCGGAGGGCTCAGCAAGTTCAACGCTCGGGTCCAGGCCCTGACCCGCGAGCGGCTCCGGCTCCCCTCCCTGCTGAAAGCTCACGACGAACAGCTCCGGCGTTCCGCTCGACTCCAGGGGCGACGCGGTCACCAGCACGCGACGGCGCTGTCCTTCATCGGTGGTAGTCCAGCCACCCGTGACGCGGGCTGGCGCAAGGCTGGCCGTCGCGCGCTGCAACGCAATGCGGACGGCGCCGCGCACCTGTTCGCCCGCCAAGGCCAGGAGCTCGTGCGTGGGTAGCCCGCCAGGCTGAGCCAGGTACGGCTTGGTGTCCCCTTGGTAGTAAACAATGCGACCGTCGCGATCGACAGTGACGGCTGCGCCGATGTGCGACGCGACCAACGCGCGCGCAGTCAGCTGCGCAATCGACGGAGCCGCGCCGCTGGGCAGCGGCAGAGGTCGCGCGGACGTCCTCGAGTCTCGCGCCGTGCCGCGCAGTAACGGAAACTCGACCGCGCCATGCCTAGTCGGCCCGACGCGCTTGTAGATGCGGGCCTTCTTGTCGATGGGTTCGAACAAACCCGCGCTAGACGGCACGGTTTCGCTGTTGCCCAGGAACAGCGCGCCGCCGTCGCGCAGCCCGAAATGGATGAGCGCGAACACGCGCTGTTGCACCTCGGGCTCGAGGTAGATCAGCAGGTTGCGGCAGGTCACGATGTCGAGCCGCGAAAAGGGTGGATCACTCAAGATGTTTTGCGGCGCGAACACCACGCGCTCACGCAAATCTTGGCGGACCCGGTAGACCGCGTCGTCTCTATCGAAGAACCGCTGCAAGCGCTCCGGCGGCATCTCCGACTCGATGCCACCGGGGTAGAGCCCGCTTCGCGCGTTGCTCAGCGTGCGCTCCGCCGTGTCGGTAGCAAAGACCTTGATATTGAGCCGTTTGCCAGCGCGCTC
>DATAKF010000083.1:0-12894 GCA_036261775.1 Polyangiaceae bacterium
GCTCGTCGACGCGACGGCGGCATCGGCGTCGATCGCTCCGATCGAGTTCACCGTTTACCCCAAGCTCCCGGTCGAGCCGTTTCCGACCTTCTACCTGCGCACCGCGCGCGCATACCGATTTCTCGAAGGTGTGCTCAATACCGTGCTGGGCCCCGAGTTCCTTGCCAACACCTCGCGCCTGGTCGAAGACGGCTCGCGTTCCGCGCTGCCGCTAGGCCAGGAATTGGCAGAAAAGCAGCGCATCTTGTACGGACTGCATGCCGTGTCGGCGGACGCCATCGGCATGGCGCCCGAGCTCGCCGCCGACGAGCTCACCGCGTTTCCGCTCGACGAGGCCCGCACGGCGGCGCGCACGTGGCTCGCCAATGTCGCAACCGATGCCGACGTGGCGCGCGATCCTCGCGTCAGCTTGCCAGTCGCAATCGAGACCGTGGGCGCCACGAGCTACGGCATCTACTGGGCCGTCGTCGGCGTGAAGGTGCTGCACCTGCAGGCCAGCTTTCCGGACTCCGCGCGCCCCGACGTGTTGAGCAGCATGCCTTGGGGCTGCACTCAGACCGGCTGGAAGCCGTATGAGCCATACTTGCTGGTGGAGCAAACCATCCAGGTGCGCAGGCCTACGAGCTTGCCGCCGCTCAACCGCGAAGAATTTCGTGCTCTATGCGACCAGTACGACACGGCCGACGAGATCGCCAAGGCCTTCGAGACGGCGCCTTGATGCGACTTTTCCCGCAATTTCTCACGCTAGGCGCCCTCTGTCTGACCAGTGGCTGCTCGTTCGGCATGTTCCAAACCGCGCACACGCAGGCGCCCGGGACCGTGAGCGTCACACCTGGCGTCGCGCAGGTGTTCAATCGCCTGGACGACGAGAGCGGACGCGGGGTGCTTACTAACCTTGGCGCCCAGCTGGGCGGACGCTTGGGTATCAGCAAGCGTGTGGACGCGGGCCTGGGCAGCTTCATGGCCTACGGCATGAAGGCTGACGTAAAGGTCAACCTGCTGGAGCCGAGCCAAAAGCTCGCCATCGCGCCTCGAGTCGGAGCTGGCTTTCGCTGGGAGCGCAGCGTGCGCATGCTCGAGGCGGGCGCCATTGCTAGCTATCGCTTGGCCGACAAGTTCGAGCCCTATGTGGGGCTCACGTTCGCCAACCACTGGATCGAGCCCGAAAAGCCGGACGGGCCGCTACCTGCGAACGCCGTCACGCGCCGCGAAATGGGCGATGGTCTCTTGCAGCTGAACCTAGGCTTCGAGGTCAGAGTCTCGGAGCATGTGGCATTTCTGGGCGAATATGGCCATTGGTTCCCCATGAACAACGACCCTGGCGACTTCTACGCTTTCGTTCCGACGAACGTGGCCGGCGTTGCGCTGCGTTTTGGCCGGGTGCGCCCCTAGTACTTGTAGCTGGTCGTGATCTTGACGGTGCCGCGACCCTGCATGCCGCCCGCTTCGTTGGAGCGCAGCTCCATCGGCCCTTGCAGGGTGCTGGTCTGGTAGCGCGCTGGGCCGTCGAGCACGTTCAGGGTCCCGGTGACCTGCGCCTCGATGCTGTTGTTCTCGTCGACTTGGTTGGTGACGGTGTAGCCGAGGTCGAGCAAGGCCAATTTGTCCTTGCCGCTGGTGCTCACTCTCTGCAACCGGGCCGTGGCACGCGTGACCTTGGTGTCCTCGTCTTCTCCGCCCGCGAAGGCGACGGCGCCCACGTTCGAGAAGTCGCCTTGGCCCTTGGCGGCCAGCTGCGCCAGCTCTTTTAGCGCTTTTTCCATCTCGAGCGGCTCGCGCGCGTCGTCTTTGACGGAGTCGACCTGCTTCTTGGGCGGCGTGCCGCCCGACGCGTCGCGCACCTGCGGCTTGCCCTGCGCAAAGCTGATGATGAAGCGCTTGCCTGCGAGCTCTTCCGGCGTGTCCTGCGTGTTGCCCATGATGGTCATGGTGCTTTTGTAGACGCTGTAGTCGATTTGCAGTTTGTCGATGCTGCCGCCCGCGACCGACAGCACCTCGAAGCGCGCCTCTTGGTGGCTGGTCATCCTCATCTCGATGCCGCCACCCGGTCCGACCTTCAGCGCGAATTCGAGATCGAACAGGCGCGTCCAAACTTGGTGCGCGGCGTACGCTTTGACCTGAAAAGCACCGGCCGGCACCTTGATTGGCGGCGCCGCAGAGGCGCTCGGCGCAGGCGTAGCCGTGACCTCGGCTTCTTCGGCCTGCTCGGCGCCCTGCTCGTCTTCCACGGTCGAAGGCGCGCTGGCCACTGGCGCGGGCGTGGGCGTGGGCGTGGGCGCGGCCGAAGCCGCTGCCTTGACGACCGGAGCTTCTTCCTCGTGTTTTCCGCCCAGCGGAGTCGAAATGGCCCGTAGCCGACAGCCTGCGACGCTGCAGCCAAACGCGCCCAGCCACAGCGCGGCTCGAGCCGCCTTGGTGATTCGCATCGTCACGGGCCGTGCAATTAGCATGGAACGATTGACGCGGCGTGGCCGTAGCGCTCCCCTGCTTGGGTGAAGCCGCGCTCGCGCCCTCAAATGCTCGGAGAGCTGCTCGACGGCGCCCGCGTCGTCTCCGCCGAGCGCGGCAAGGTCGCCATCGACCGCGACACCTGGCGACGCTTGCTGGGCGACCGCGTGGCGCGCCGTACCGAGCCAGGCGGGCTATCTGGCGGTGTCTTGACCATCTACGTGGCCTCCGCGCCCTGGGCGCAGGAGCTGTCGCTGCTGACGAACGAGCTGCTCGAGCGCCTGAAGCCGCTCAACCTTCGCATCGCCTCCGTGCGCTTCCGGGTGCGGCAGCAGATCCAAAGCTCGGCCGCAGCGCGCCTGAAGCGCCGCCCGGCCGCGCGCGCCGCCTTGCCGCCCGAGCTGGCTCAGCGCGTCGAGGCCGTGGAAGATCCGGAGCTGCGCCAAGTCATCGCCGACGCCGCCGAGCTGTGGCTCGGGCGTCTGGCAAAGCTCAACGCAAAATCAGCCGCTCCAGCCCCTCGATCCGCTGCATCACGAAGCGGTCCGTCGGCGAGAAGCTCGGTGCCGCGGCCTTCAGCTTCTCCAAGTACGCCCGAAAGCCAGAGATCGCGACGCCGTTGAGCTTGCGCAGCACCACGTACAGCTGATCGACCACGTCACCCGGTAGCGGGCGCGACTGCGCGGCGTACAGCTCGAAGCAATAGTCGACCCAGCGCGGGCGCGCCGTGGCGTCGGCGATGCGCACGGCGTAGCTCGCAGCGCGCGCGGCCGAGGCAGGCGCGAGCGCCGCGCCCGCCTGCACTTGCTTGAGCATGTTGGTCAGCGCCGTTCCGAGCAGCTTTTCGGCTTCATCACCGCGCCCGAGCGCCAGCACTTTGTCGGCTACGCCGCACAAGAGATCGAGCGCGTCCGTGCGACGAGTCAGCTCTTCACGAGCCTTCTCGGCTTCCATCACTTCGCGCGGGATGGTCTGGCCGTGCAAGGTCTCGGCGCTGAAGCGCTCGGGCGCCGCGATCTGCACCACCTTGGTGGCGCTGCGCAGCACGAAGTCTTGCTTGCCGATCTGGACGCGGTCTCCATCGCGGAGCGCGCGCTGGCCCGTGATGCGCTCGCCGTTCAAGTAGACGCCGTTGACGCTGCCAAAGTCCTCGATCATCGCCAGCTTGGCGTTGACTACGAACTGCGCGTGCCGGCGCGAGACCAAGCCGTCGTCGAGCACGATGTGACACGTGGAGCTGCGCCCCACCACGACTGCACCGTTGCGCAGCTCCAGCGTGTGCCCGTGGTACTCGAGCCAGAAGCGCACGACGGTCGTCCCGCCGTCGTTCTGGGTGTCGATCTTGTCGCCGTCGTTCCGGCTCGAGCTCACCGTCCAAGCGTAGCCGGCCGCAGCGAAGTCTGTCGAGTTTCGACCAAGCGAGCGCCCCGCCCCGGGCGACCCGTCTCGGGCCGCCTACCGTCGGTTTTCCGGCTACTTGGCCGCGACGAGCCGTTCGAGGCCCTCGAGGCGACTTACCAGAAAGCGCTCGGTGGGCCCCAAAGTGCCCGAATTGTCCCGCAAGACCTCGATGTAGGTGCGTAACGCACCGAGATTGACCCGCTCGACGCGGCGCACGAGTGAATACAGCTCATCGACGATGCCGGCGGGGCACGGCCGCCTGACGCTGGCGAAGACGCGAAAAATGTACTCGATCCAGCGGGCGCTGCCGGTCGCGCTCGCCAGCTTCATCGCGTACTCGCTGGAGCGCTCGAACAGCTCCTGCTTCACCTCGCGGCCCGCTTCGAGGTCGCCCAGCACCTGATCCAGCAGCTCCGTCAGCAAGCGCTCGGCTTCGTCAGCGCGCCCGAGCGCGAAGGCCTTGTCGGCCAAAATCCCCAGCAGACCAAAGGTGGGAACACGCTGCGTTGCCGGCTGAATCAGCGTGTCGCCCATGTTCTCGCGGCGCGCCAGGTACTTCAGCTCTTGCCCGCCGATCACGATTTGATCTTTGTCTTGGACGGAGTAGCGACCGCTGATCAGCTCTCCGTTCACCTTGACGCCGTTGCGCGAGCCCAAGTCCTCGACGGTCACGGCCTCGCCTTCGACCGTCAGCTGCGCGTGATGCCGCGAGACCAACGGGTCATCGAGCGACAGCTGGCAACTCGCGGCACGGCCGATCACGAACTTGCCCTCGGACAACTCGATATCGTGGTGCTTGTAGCGGAGCACGTGCTTCAAGGCTTGGCGCTCCTGAGCAGCTCACCCAACGCGGCGCGATCGGTGGCGTCTTCAGGGGACTGGCGACTGGCGGCGCTGTCGAACACGCGCTGAGCGGCAGGCGCCAGCAGCGCGAGCTCGGCAGCCGGAAGCCGCGCCAAGAGCGCAATGAACGCCGACTTCGGGTGCAGACCCAGCGACGCGTAGATGGAAAGCACCCAGCGCCCCCACCCTGCCTCCGCGCGCGAAGTAGCGACTTGGCCCGCCGCCAGCGCGATGCTGTCGATCAGGTGACGCTCGACCGAGCGCCCTTCGGCCAGTCGCTGCTCGAGCCCGAGGCGAGCATGCGAGAGCACGCGCTCGAGATCACTTGCCACGCCGACCGTGCGCGCGCGCTCCACGGCCTCGGCCGCCAGCTCGAGACCCCAATCTTTTTGGCCGCCCCCGGTCAGGGTATCTTCCTCCAGCCGGTCCTTGCCGCCACACGCCGGGCAAGCCACCAGCTCCGCCGGGTAAGCGCGGGAGCAAGCGGCGCAGTGCACCATGAAGCCGGTCTGGCGGGTCGCGCCCCGCGCCGGACGCTCGGCGTGAGCGGGCAGCTCCAAGAACACCAGCTCCTGCGTACCGATGCGAATGCGGTCGCCGTTGCTGAGCGGGGCGCTACGGTCCACCGGCTGACCGCCGACCTGAACGCCGTTGCGCGAGCCCAAGTCCTCCACCACGGCCGTTGCTCCCTGGATCCGGATCCGCGCGTGCTCGCGAGAGACGAGCGGGTCGTCCAAGGTGACCTGGCAGTTCGCGCTCCGCCCCACGAGCGTATCCCCCTGAGGTAGGTCTATCTCCTGGAGGAGGAAGCGAAGGCGGAACCTGGTCAACGTCGTGTGCCGTCCGGGACGGAAAAAAACCGAGCTACAAACATAGCCTCGGCGGCGAGCACTCGTCAAAGCATAGGCCGGAATTCGCGCGCTCTGTCTCGTGTCGGCTCGCTGGGCTCGCTCGGTCTCGTGTCGGCTCGCTACGCTCGCCCGTCTGCCCCTTGCCGCCAAGCCCCGCGCATGCGAGCGGAAGGGTCGGTTCATATGCTGCTCGTCTCGCTCGCTCCGATCCTGCATTTGGCGCTGGCTGCTGCCGCTGTCTCGGGCGCCTCGGGCGCCTCGGGCCCTAGCGAGCCCGGGGCTACTGCCAGTGCGCCGCCGAGTCCTGGGGCCGCTCCGGCTCCGGCTCCGGCGGTCACGGCCCCCGTTCCGCCCTCGACGGAGCCGCCGCCCGCCGTCCCTCCGGCTCCCATCCCAGCTCCGGCTCCGCTCCCAGCTCCGGCTCCCGTCGCCGTCGCGGCGCCGCGCGCGCGAGCTCCGCAGCGCGCCGCTACGTCTCCCGGCGAAGCCGTCGTGCACGTCGCGGTCAGTCACCGCGACGCTTGGCTCGAGATGCGCAGTTACGTCGATGGCGGCGAGTTCATGCGCATCTGCCGCGCGCCGTGTGATCTCAGACTGATGGTCGAGGGACGCGAAGCGCGCGTCACCGCACCCAAGATGACCACGTCCAACATCTTTCGCTTTGACGCCGGTGATGGCACGGCAGGCGTGCGCGTCGAAGGCGGCTCCGCCAGCGCGCGACGCGCAGGCATCATCACGCTCGCGATCGGCATCCCACTCGCGCTCGCGGGCATGGGACTCTTTGCGCAAGGCAAGGTGAAGGACAACACCGGGCTCACCGTGGCCGGCATTGGTGGGCTGGCTGCAGGCGGCGTCAGCATCGGCATCTCACTGCCGCTGCTCTTGATCGGCACCACGCACGTCAAGAACGCCAAGGGCTCGCTCATCGCAACGAGCGAGCCCCGAGCCGCGACGTTCTAGCGTCGACTACGGCTTTTTTCCGGCTTTTTTGGCCGGAGCGGGGACGGCGACCTTCTTCGGCGCTGCAGCAGATTTGGTAGGCGCAGCCTTCGACTTGGCGGCGGCTTTCTTCGCCGGTGCAGCAGCCTTGGCAGGCGCAGCCTTCTTGGCAGGCGCGGCGGCCTGCTTGGCGGCGGCCTTCTTGGCGGCGGCCTTCTTCGGCGCAGCGACAGGCGCCTTGGCTTTCTCGGCCCATACGCCGATCACCGAGCCATTCGGGTCTGCGAACACGCCGATGGATCCCATCTCACCGATCTCTTGGTAGGGCAGCACCGCCTTGGCGCCCGCCTTGACGGCTTTGGCGACGGTGGCCTTCACGTCGTCCACCTGCACGTACGGCATCCACCCGGTCGGCGCGTCGGGCATGGGTCGAAGCTGCATGCCGCCACCGGTACCGGTACCCACCTCGATCATCGTGTAGTTCATGCCGGGCATCTCTTTGAGGTTCCAGGCAAAGACCTTGCCGTAGAATTTCTGCGCGGCTTTGAGGTCGTCGGTCGTGAGCTCGATATGGGCGAACGGATTGGGCATGCTCTTCTCCTGTCGAACGTGGCGCGGCAAACGCGACAGCCAGGCTAGAGCAAGCTGCCCGGTGCGGAACAGCCCCAACCGCCGCACAAAACACGAACGCCCGGCAGCCGCTCACGCGACGACCGGGCGCCATGCCCTGCTTGGAGGGATGCTTACTTCTTGAAGCCCTTGACCAGGTCGGCGAGCGCCGAGACCCACTCCAGCGAAGCCGCGTTGTAGATGGAGGCGCGGAAGCCACCCACCGAGCGGTGACCCTTGAGGCCTTCCATGCCGCGCTTCTTGGCCTCGGCCAGGAACTCGGCCTCGAGCTCCGGCGTCGACGTCGTCCAGACCACGTTCATGGCCGAACGCGAGCCCTTCTCCACCGGCACGCTGAAGATGTCCGAACGCGACTCGAGCGCGTCGTACAGCAGCTTGGCCTTCTCGCGGTTCACCTTCTCGACCGCGCTCAGGCCGCCGCCGGCCTTGAGCTCGGCCAGGACGTTGCGGAGCAGGTAAACGCCGAACGTGGGCGGCGTGTTGTAAAGCGAGTTGTTCTCGCTGTGCGTGCGGTACTGGAAGATGACCGGGATGTCCTTGCGGCCAGCCTCGACCAGGTCCTTGCGCACGATCACGACGGTGACGCCGCTGGGACCCAGGTTCTTCTGCGCGCCGGCGTAGATCAGGCCGAACTTCGAGACGTCGATTGGGCGCCAAGCGATGTCGCTCGACATGTCGGCGATGAGCGGGACGTTGCCGACGTTGGGGAAGGTCTCCCACTGCGTGCCGAAGATGGTGTTGTTGCTGGTGATGTGGACGTACGCGGCGTTCGCGTCCAGATCCAGCTCGTTCTGCGCGGGAATGCGCGTGAACTTCTTGTCCTTCTCGGTGCTGCAGGCGACGCGCGCCGTACCGATGGTCTTGGCTTCTTTGTAGGCCTTTTGCGACCACGAGCCGGTCAGGATGTAGTCGGCGCTCTTGCCCTGCGGGAGCAGGTTCATCGGCACCACCGCGAACTGCTGGCTGGCGCCGCCCTGGAGCAGCAAGATGTCGTAGTTGTCCGGGACGGCCAGCAGCTCTTTGGTGAGCGCGATCGCCTCGTTGTGAACCGCCTCGTACGCCTTACCGCGATGGCTGTGCTCCATCACGCTCATGCCCGTGCCGCCGATGTCGAGCAGCTCTTTTTGAGCGCGTTCGAGAGCTCCGAGAGGGAGCGCAGCCGGACCAGCGTTGAAATTGATTGTGCGAGCCATGTTCCTCCAAACAGAAACGAAATGCGGCAGCGCGCCGCGACGGTTGGGGTCGGGCCCCAACCAAATGAGACCGTCGGCGTAGCGCCCGTGCCGCGTAGCGTCAAGCCGGCTCGACAAGCACCCCGAAAGCGCCTCGAGCGCTCCGGAGCCCTCCTCGAGGGCCCTCCTCGGAGTCCCCCGGCTCTACTCGGACAGCAGCGTCAAACCGGCTCGGCCCGCGATGTCGCGCCGGTATTGCATGCCAGAAAACCCGATTTTGCGTACGGCACGGTAGGCGCGAGTGTGAGCTTCTTTCAGCGTCACTCCACGACCCGTCACCCCCAAGACGCGCCCACCCGCGCTGACCACCCTGCCGGCCGCATCCAGCGACGTCCCGGCGTGGATGACGTTCACCCCCGGCAGTTGGGCGGCATCGTCCAGGCCCTCGATCATGTCGCCCTTGCGGGGCGTGTCCGGATAGCCCTCGGCCGCCAGCACGACGCACACCGCGTGCTCGCCCGAAGCGGTGAGCGCCGTGGGGTCCAACTTGCCGCGGGCTGCCGCTGCCAGCGCCTCGGCCAGGTCACCTTCCAACGTAGCCATCAACACCTGCGTCTCCGGATCGCCGAAGCGCACGTTGAACTCGATGAGCCGCACCTGCTCATCGGGCGTCACCATGATACCGGCGAACAGCGTGCCCTTGAAGGGACGCCCTTCAGCGGCCATGCCTCGCAGCGTGGGCACCATCACCTGCTCTTCGAAGCGCCGCATCACGTCGGGCGTCACGACGGGCGCCGGCGCGTAGGTGCCCATGCCACCGGTGTTGCCGCCGCGATCTCCGTCGAAGATGCGTTTGTGATCCTGCGCGGGTGACAGCAAGACGAAGCGCTCGCCGTCGCAGATGGCGTGAATGCTGGCTTCGTTGCCGAGCAGGCGCTCTTCGAGCACCACCTTCGCGCCCGCCGCCCCAAAGCGCTCGCCCGACAGCATTTCGCGCGCCGCGCTCAGCGCTTCGGCGTGGGTTTCGGCGACCACGACGCCCTTGCCAGCGCACAACCCGTCGGCCTTCACGACCGGCGCGACCTCGAAGCTCCGGACCTGCGCTTCCAGCTCGGAGGCGCTCGAGACCGAGACCACCACGTGCCGCGCCGTCGGAATTCCGTGGCGAGCCGCGAACCCCTTCATGAAGGCCTTGGAGCCCTCGAGCTCGGCGGCCAGCTTGCTGGGGCCGTACGTCAGCACACCCGCGCGGGTGAGATCGTCCACCAGGCCATCGCACAAAGGCCCCTCTGGACCTACCACTACCAGATCGACGTTTTCCCGTTGCGCGATGCTCAGCGGGTCGTCCTTGCTCGAGCTGAGCTTCTTCGGAGCCAAGCTTTTCGGTGCGGAGAGCGTGCCGGCGTTGCCCGGCGCCACGATCACTTCCGTAACGCCGGGTGATTCGAGGAGCCGGAGCGCAAGCGCGTGCTCACGACCACCCGAGCCAACCACGAGGACTTTGGAAACAGGTTTGGACATGACGTTCCAGACTTGGGGGAGGCGGGCGACCGAGACAGCGACCCGCGGGCGCGCCAGCGCGTAGCACATTCCCCTGGGAGCGGGGCCTGGGGGGTGTTATTTTGAGAGATCTAGCTGGGAGGCTCTGGCCCGTGAATCCCGTCGTCGTCCACGTCGTCCGTCCCTATGCGACTGAGCAGGAGTACCTGGCTGCTGAAGCCTGGAGCATCGACGCGCGCGGCATGCTGCTCATCGGCGCCGACACGCTCGCGCCCGACACGGCCGTGCTGTTCGACGTCGCGCTCTCGGACGGACAGAAGCCGATTCGCGCCGAAGGCCGCGTGGTCCAAGTCGTCGCCCCGTCGAGCGGGCGCCCTGGCGGGCTCAAGGTGCGGTTCAAGCGCTTCGGCGCCGCCACCAAGGCGTTCATCGAACGCGCCGTCAAAGCTCAGAGCACTAGCAGCGAGCCGGACCGCCCGAGCCAACCCGAAGCGGACCGTCCGAGCGCGCCGGAAGCCGAACAGCCGAGCCAAGTCGAGCTCGACCGCCCGAGCATGCCCGAGGTACGCGCCAGCATGACCGAGCTGGAAGCCCCCGCAGCGCTCCCCTCGCCCCCCTCGCCCGAGCGCGAGCGCGAGCGCGAACCCAGCAGCCTCCGCCAGCGCGTCCCCGGCCCGGTCAGCGCGCCAGCGAACCGCGAAGAGCTACTGCAACGCCTGCGCCAGCGCCGTCATAGCGCCTAACGGCTCGCGCTCACTCATCCTCACGCCTCACTGCTCTTCCCGAGCGTCTCGATCGGCAAGTGCACGAGCTCGATCTTCAGCTCCTCGCTGAGCTTGAAGATACGCTGGTCGCGGTAAAACTCGCCGAACACGATCTTCTTCATGCCGCTGTTGGCGATCAGCTTGAAGCAGCCGAAGCACGGCGAAGCGCTGACGTAGATGTCGCTGGCGTCCAGGCGGATGCCGTTGCGCGCAGCTTGCACGATGGCGTTGGCCTCGGCGTGGACCGTGCGGACGCAGTGCCCGTCCTCCATCATGTGCCCTTCGTCGTCACAGTGCGGCAGCCCACGAATCGAGCCGTTGTAGCCCGTAGTCAGGATCATCTTTTCGCGCACGACCACGGCGCCCACGTGCTTGCGATCACAGGTGGAGCGCGTCGCCACCTCCCGCGCGATGGCCATGAAGTATTCGTCCCAGCTTGCTCGTTTGCGTTCGGTCATTTTCGCCTCGTTCGGGGCCGTTGCGGGCCGCGCTTGATGCTGATCATTAGTCCGATTTCCCAGCTGCCCGCTCGCCAAGCCTGGGTTCTGGCGAGGCTTTCCTGAGGACAGGAGCGGAGCGTACGTGGGTACGCGAGCACCGGACCAGAGCGAAAACGCGCCGGGGTGGACGCAGCCCAGCGAGCTGGACGGAGTTCACGCAGGCCTACGGCCCGAGCCGAAGGCGAGGGAGCGCCGAAGGCGCAGTGAAGCCAGAACCCAGGCTTGGCGGGCGCGGCCGCCAGCGGAAATGAGATCCATGATGAGCTGCTTGACGTGGGGACCCTCGCATGGCTTCGTTGCCGCGTGAATCGACGGAAAATCGCGCTGCGACAAGGCGCTTTCATGTGCCTTTTGGCCCTTACCGCCGCAGGTGTTGCCTGGGCAGCTCCGGACGCCCGCGCGCAGGCCACGGCCCTGCTCGGCGCCCTGGCCAAGAAGCCCGCCGCCGTTCGCGTTGCCTCCGAATCCATCGACAAGGCCAAAGACGCCCTGCGCCGCGCCGACCAACTGCGCGCCTCGGGCGATCAGAAGCGCGGCACCATGTTGGAAGAGACCGCGCTCGAATGGGCGATGGCCTCGGACCAGCTGGACAAGACCGCGCAAGCCGAGAAGCAACTGGCCGAGCTGCAGACCCGCACCACGGAGCTCGAGACCAAAGTGTTCCGCGCTCAGGCGCTGGTCGAGCAAAGCGTCGCGCGCCGCGCACGCGCCGAAGAAGCGCTGCGCAAGCTCGACGAGAAGGGAGCCAAGCCGTGATGCGCTCTTTGCCTCGTATCGCTAGCCTCGTCCTGCTCGGCGCGCTGGCGAGCGGCTGCGCCACGCCAGCTCGCCCCCAGGTTTTGATGCAGGTCGATCGCACTCGCGAAGGCCAGGCCGTGACCGACGCGCGCAAGAACGCGCCGCAAGCCTACGCTCGCGCCGAGCTGCTGAAGCAGCGCGCCGAGCAGGCCTACAACGACGGTGACCTGCCGGCGGCGCAAATCTTGGGCGAGCAGACCCTGGCCGCCTACCTGCGCGCCACGGTGGAAGCTCGCCAAACCCTCGCCGAAACGCGCTTGGCCGAGGCTCGCATCCTGGAAAAAACGCAGGCCGAGCGCCTGGCGCAGCTGGAGGTCGAGCAGCAGCGGCTGTCGGCCGAAACCGCCGATCTGGAGCTGCGTGCCAAGGTGGCGCGCGACGCCGAACCGCTCGCCAAGAGCGAGCCGGCCTCGCCTGAGCGCGAGAAAGCGCGCCGCGAGGCCGCCCGCGCCATCGTGACGCAGGGCGCGTTGTTGTGCGTGGCCGCGCGGCTCGTGGAGCCGAACCGCAGCGCGCTCGCCGGCCTGTCCAGCAAGGCCGACGAGCTGAAGAAGAAGCTCGGCACCGCCGCCCCCGCGCCCATCGACGACGCAACGGCGTTGCGCTCCGATTGTCTGCGCGAGCTCACCCTGGCGCGCCGTCCGCGCGTGCAGGCCAACCCTTCACAAGGAGAGTCGGACGCGCTCTTGGCCGAGCTGAGCCGCGCCGATTTTCTGCCCTTCCGTGACGACCGCGGCGTGGTCGTCACGCTCCATGCCCCTCGTGAAGGCGGCAAGCTCGGTAGCAAAGCCAGCGCCAAGCTCGCCGACCTCGGGCGCGTCGCCAAGGCCCACCCGGAGTTTCCGGTGCTGGTCGTGAGCCACGACGCCAAAGCCGGCGCCAAAGACGACGGCCTCGCCGCCCAAGCGGTGGAGGCGCTCAAGGCCGCCGGCGCGACACGCATCGACGCCCAAAGCGCCGGCAACACGACCCCGGTCGTACCGCCCGATCGCGCGGGGGCCGCTGCCCGAAACGAGCGCCTCGAGATCGTATTCGTTTCGCCGGGCGG
>DATAKF010000088.1:0-2097 GCA_036261775.1 Polyangiaceae bacterium
AGGCCGAACACGCTGAAAAGGGCGAGCACGCAGGAGCCGAGCACAAAAACGAGGTAGCCCTTTCACCGGAGGGCATCGAGCGCGCCGGAATTCAGGTCGGGAAGGCAGAAAGACGCGCGCTGACAGGCGGTGTCGCCATCCCGGCTGAGGTTCAATTCGAACCGAGCAGTACCGCTCACGTCGGACCACTCGTGCCGGGCCGTATCACCAAAGTCTCTGTCGCACTCGGCGATCGGGTACGCCGTGGCCAATTGTTGGGTGTGGTTGCGTCCAGCGATGTGTCCAGCGCGCGAGCCCGACTGGACCAGGCAAAGGCGCGGCTTTCGGCGGCAGAGGCAACGTTGAAACGTCAGCAGCAATTATCGACGGAAGGCATTGGCGCCCAACGGCAGTTGATCGAAGCCGAAGCGCAAGTCGGGGAGCTTCGCGCAGAAGTCGAAGGCGTTCAGCGGCAGCTCTCCGTCTTCGGCTCTGGAAGCGCCGGTGAGTTGGTCCTGAGCGCTCCCATCGAGGGCGTGGTCGTAGCGGTGAACGGCACGCTCGGTGAAACCGCGACCCCAGACCAGCCAGCATTCATCATCACGGACCCCACCAAGGTGTGGGTGCGCGGCAACGTGCCGGAACTAGAGCTGGCGCGCGTGCAGGTGGGCGCGGCCGCCGTCGTGCGCTTGCACGCCTTCCCCGACGTTTCAATGCCCGGAACGATCACATACGTAGCCCCAGCGCTCGATGAACGCACCCGATCGCTGCCGATCCGAGTCACCCTGCAAGCACCCGATCCGCGCATGCGTAGTGGGCTGTTCGGTGGCATCGAGCTTCTGGGCGGTGCCGCTGACGAGCGAGTCGTTGTAGTGCCAGCTGACGCCGTTGCCACACTGGATGGTCAAACCGTGGTGTTCGTGCCTGCTGAAGAGGCCAACACGTTCCGGCCGCAACCCGTCGCGCTCGGGCGGCGAGCTGGAGCTTTCTTCGAAGTGAAATCGGGGCTTGAGGCCGACGCAAAGCTGGCGCTGAACGGTGCATTCACCCTGAAGAGTGCCCTGCGCAGCAGCGAGCTGTCTGAAGGCCACCAGGACTGACGAGTCGGCCCATGAAGAAGATTCTCGAGCTATGCCTCAAATGGCGTCTGCTGGTCTTCGCGTTCGTCGCGCTCGTTGCTGCTCTCGGTATCCGAAGCGCCAAGCAGCTGCCGATCGATGCCGTTCCGGACATCACGAACGTCCAAGTGCAGGTGCTGACCAATGTACCGGCGCTTGGGCCAGTGGATGTCGAGCGCGCCATCACGTTCCCCGTCGAATCGGCGATGAGCGGCCTCCCTGGAGTCGAGCAGATTCGCAGCGTATCTCGGTTCGGCTTGTCCGCCGTTACCATCGTCTTTGAAGAGGGCACCGATCTCCTTCGTGCACGGCAGCTCATCTCCGAGCGACTCACGCAAGCTCGCGAGCGCCTGCCCCCCGGCGCATCGCCCGAGCTCGGCCCGCTGAGCACCGGCCTGGGCGAAATCTTTCAGTTCGAGGTGCGCGCCAACAACGCCTGCGCTCCTGGCCAGCCGGACACGGACCAGTGCTACACGCCCATGGAGCTCCGTACGGTGCTCGACTGGTTTGTCGCCTACGAGCTCCGTTCGGTTCCGGGAGTCGTTGAGGTCAACTCGTTCGGTGGCGAGCTGAAGACGTACGAGGTGGAGGTACTCCCGGATCGCCTGCGCGCGCTGGAGGTCTCTCTCAACGACCTCTTTGAGGCGGTCGAACGCAACAACGCCACGGCGGGCGGTGGCTACTTGGTGCGCTCTGGTGAGCAGCTACTGGTGCGCGGCGAAGGCCGCATCCAGAGCCTGGACGAGATCGGCGATGTGCTGATCGAGACCCGGGAGGATGGCGTTCCGGTTCGGGTGCGCGACGTGGGACGCGTCCATCTGGCGCCGTTGATTCGTCAGGGTGCGGTGACTCGGGACGGCCGCGGCGAAGTCGTCACCGGTATCGTGATGATGTTGGTCGGCGCCAACGGTCGAGAAGTCGTAGAGAACGTGAAGGCCAAGATCGCGCAAATTGCGCCGTCTTTGCCGCCCGGCGTTCGCATCGAACCATTTTACGACCG